>NZ_JBYITE010000019.1:0-112971 GCF_057709105.1 Streptomyces sp. bgisy100 | reverse complement strand
CCCCCCCCCCCCCCCCCCCCCCCCCCCCCCCCCCCCCCCCCGGCACCCGCCCGCGCACCGCGCAGCCGCGCCCCGAACCCCGGCCCGGCAGGGCACCCCGCACCCCCGCCTGGCAAGGCGCCCCGCACCCGCCCGCCCACCGCGCAGCCGCGCCCGCACCCCCGCCTGGCAAGGCCCCCCGCACCCCGACCCCGCGCCCCCGGCAGGCACCCGCACCCCCCAGCCCGGCAAGCCCCCGTCAGCGCGGCCCGTACCGCCGCCCCGTCCGAGAAGTGATCCCGCTCAACGCCCCCCGAGGCGCCAGCTTCGCCAGCCCCGCCAGCGCCTTGTACCGGGGATCCGGCACCGACAGCGTCCGCCCCCGCGCCAGATCCTTCATCGCCGCCGCCACCAGCCGGTCCGCGTCCAGCCACATCCAGCCCGGCACATTGCCGGTGTCCATCCCGGCCCGCTCGTGGAACTCGGTCCGCACGAACCCCGGGCAGAGCGCCATCAGCCGTACCCCCGAACCGGCCAGGTCCCGCGCCGCACCCTGGGTGAACTGCACGACCCACGCCTTGCTCGCGCCGTACGTCCCGCGCGGTACGAACGCCGCCATCGACGCCACGTTCACCACCCCGCCGCGCCCCCGCTCCCGCATCCCGGAGACCGCCGCGGACGTCAGCCGGAGCACCGCCTCGCAGTGCACCTTGAGCATGGTCAGCTCGTCCGCCATGGAGACCTCGAGGAACGTCCCCTTGTTGCCGAAGCCGGCGTTGTTGACCAGCAGGTCCACCGGATGCCTGCGTTCGGCCAGCCGCGCCTCGACCGCCGCGATCCCGGCCTCCGTCGCGAGGTCCGCGACCAGGACGTCGGCCTCGATCCCGTGCCGGTCGTGGAGTTCGGTGGCCTGTTCCGCGAGCCGCCCGGCGTCCCGGGCGACCAGGACCAGGTTGTGCCCGTCGGCGGCGAGCCGCCGGGCGAAGGCCGCCCCGATACCCGCTGTTGCTCCTGTGATCAGTGCAGTCGTCATGCGCGAACGCTAGCGGCCGGCCCCCGGCCCGGCCATGCCTGGTGGCCCGCAGCGGACGCAGCCCCTCCGGCCGCCCCATGTCCGCACCCGCAGGGCCCGACCCACGGGCTCCGGCCACGACACGGCCCGCCCTGGCACAGCCCGCCCCGGCACGGCGCCCCGGCACAGCGCCCCCACCCAGCACCCGGCACACCCCGCCCGCCCCCGCACCACAGCCCCGCTCCCACCCCAGCTCCTACCCCCGCCCCCCCCAAAGCCTCCCTTATGGTTGAGGGCATGATCGAGGCCCGTCATCTGAGAGTGCTCCGCGCCGTCGCGGCCACCGGCTCGTTCTCGGCCGCCGCCCGTGAGCTCGGCTGCACCCAGCCCGCCGTCAGCCAGCAGATGAAGGCCCTCGAACAGTCCGTCGGCACCCCGCTGCTGGTCCGCGCCGGCCGCGAGATGCGCCTCACCGAGGCCGGGGAGGCCCTGGTGCGGCACGCCGCCGGCATCCTCGCCGGGCTCGCCGCCGCCGAGGAGGAGGTCGCCGCGATCGCGGGGCTGCGCGCCGGACGGGTGCGGCTCGTCTCGTTCCCCAGCGGCAGTTCCACGCTCGTGCCGACGGCGCTCGCCGAGATGCGCGCGGACCACCCCGCCACCCGGATCTCCCTGGTCGAGGCCGAGCCGCCGCGCTCGGTGGAGCTGCTGCGGGCCGGTGACTGCGAGATCGCGCTGGCCTTCCGCTATCCGGAGGTGCGGGGCGCGGACCCGGCCGCCGTCGCCGAGTGGGACGACCTGGTCGTCCGGCCGCTGCTCACGGACCGGCTGGTGGGGGTGGTGCCCGAGGGGCACCGGCTCGCCGCCGCTGAGCGGGCCGGTATCGCGGAACTGGCCGACGAGCCCTGGATCGCGGGGTGCCCGCGCTGCCGGCGGCATCTGGTCGAGGTGTGCGAGGACGCCGGCTTCTCGCCGCGGATCGACTACGCCACGGACGACTACCCGGCGGTGATCGGGCTGGTCGGGGCGGGGCTCGGGGTGGCGCTGCTGCCCGAGCTGGCGCTGGCGGGCCCGTCCGTCGGCGGCGGCTGGGGGGCGGCGCCGGCCAAGGGCGTCGCGACGGTGCGGGTGGAACCGGCCGTGCAGCGCGAAGTCGTGGCACTCACGCTTCCCGATCTGGCCCGGGTTCCGGCGGTCGGGGCCATGCTCGACCGGCTGGCCCGCGCCGCGCTGCGCTGACCCGGGTCGGCAGAATCCCCGGTCGCCGGCGTGCGAGCCGTGATGAATCGTTTCTTCAGTTCCGCTTCCCGCTGTCCTGTCAGTTGCTCGTGGTGGCGATGACCCGGTGCCGGGCCCGCCCCATCAGCTCCTCGCGCTCGTCCTCC
This sequence comes from Streptomyces sp. bgisy100, assembly GCF_057709105.1. Lineage (NCBI taxonomy): Bacteria > Bacillati > Actinomycetota > Actinomycetes > Kitasatosporales > Streptomycetaceae > Streptomyces > Streptomyces sp. bgisy100. The sequence continues at coordinate 110,598 of NZ_JBYITE010000019.1, read as the reverse complement.
GTCAGCCCGCCCCAGACTCCGTAGGGCTCACGGACCGCCAGCGCGTGCGCCGCGCACTCGGCACGTACCGGGCACCGCATGCAGACCTCTTTGGCCGAGGCCTCACGCGCACTCCGGGCCGCGCCGCGCTCGCCCTCGGGGTGGAAGAACAGCGAGCTGTCGACTCCGCGACAGGCGGCCAGGAGCTGCCAGTCCCACAGATCGGCGTTGGGACCGGGAAGGCGGGAGAAATCTGCCATTGCTTATCCCCTCGGAGGTGTTCCGGTGCGGATACAGCCCGACCGTACATCCACTGTGTAAGTAGATGTAAATATGACTCATTGCGAATCTAGCGACAGACACCGGCAGATGTGAAGAAAAGCCGCCAAATAGGGCATAGTCCATCCGGACGGCCCGGCCGCGCGGTGTTGCTCGATGCGTGTCCGAGCCCTCACGTAGAGTGTTGAGAGCAGCCGACGTAGCCCGTAACTCTTTCGGGTGACCGTCGTTGAGAGTGCGGAGGCGGTTGACGAAACAAGTACTCGGGCGCACGTCCGAGGCGGTCAATCGCTCAGGTGACGATTCGTACCAGCCTGGAGGCTCAAGGTGACGCGCATCAGCTGCGGAGGGCGGCCATGACATCCGTCCTCGTCTGCGACGACTCCCCGCTTGCCCGAGAGGCGCTCCGCCGCGCGGTTGCCACCGTGCCCGGCGTCGAGCGCGTGACGACGGCCGCCAACGGCGAGGAAGTCCTCCGCCGCTGGGGTGCCGACCGCTCGGACCTGATTCTGATGGACGTACGGATGCCCGGACTCGGCGGTGTCGAGACCGTGCGGCGGCTGCTGTCCGCCGACCCCGGCGCCCGGATCATCATGCTCACCGTCGCCGAGGACCTGGACGGTGTGGCGCTGGCGGTGGCGGCCGGTGCCCGCGGGTATCTGCACAAGGACGCCTCGCGGGCCGAGCTGCGCGCGACGGTGACCCAGGCGCTCGCGGACCCGACCTGGCGGCTCGCGCCGCGCCGGCTGCGGTCCGCCGAGATGGGCGCCGCGCCCACGCTGACCGCGCGGGAGATCCAGGTGCTGGAGGGGATGAGCCACGGCCGTTCCAACGCCGAGATCGGCCGTGAGCTCTTCCTCTCCGAGGACACGGTCAAGACCCACGCCCGGCGGCTCTTCAAGAAACTCGGCGCCTCGGACCGCGCGCACGCCGTCGCGCTCGGTTTCCGCTGGGGCCTGGTCCGCTAGCCCCCGTGTCCTGTCGGGCCGGCTCCGGGACGCCCCGTGCCGCGGGCCGGGGGAGTCCTGTGGGCACCCCCGCCCCGCCCCACGGCCGCGCACCCTCCGGACGCACGGCCGTCCGTGGCGTGCGGAGCCCCGGGGCCCGGGAGGAACCGCGCGCCCGGCCGCGGAGCCGGGCGGCGGGCGGCTCGGTGCCGCGCCGCGGGCCGTCGCCGGGGTGGCGGATGTCACCGGGGCGCGGCGGTCCGGGCGTGAGATGGCGAACAGTTCCAGAGCCGGTCGGGGTGGTCCGCCGCAGGAAAAGGGCGGCCCCCGCCGGTACCGCGGTGGTCGGGGTGAGTACGTTTCGCGCGCTCTGCCGCATCCTTGAAGCATGGAGTGTCTCGGGGACGGCTCGGCCGGGGGGAGGGCGCAGGACGTGACAACCGGCGCACCTGCTCATAACGCTTCGGTGCACAACTACGGACGCGGTGCCGAGGAGCATCCCGCGTCAGGGCACCATGGACCGATGCGCGAAGACGAGAACCGGGGCTCCCCCATGGCCTCAGGCCCTGGGGGCATCGCCGCGCTCGTCCATCGCGCGGTCGAGGGTGATGAGCGCGCCACCCACGATCTGCTGGCCCATGTGCACCCGCTCGCGCTCCGCTACTGCCGGACCAGACTGTCGCGGCTGCCGGGCGACGCCCGGCACTTCGTGGACGACCTGGCCCAGGAGGTCTGTCTGGCGGTGCTCTGCGCGCTGCCCCGCTACCGGGACACGGGTCGGCCGTTCGAGGCCTTCGTCTTCGCGATCGCCGCGCACAAGGTCGCGGATCTGCAGCGCGCGGCGATGCGCGGCCCGGGCAGTACGGCCGTGCCGTCCGACGAGATGCCCGAGCAGCCGGACGACTCGCTCGGGCCGGAGGAGCGGGCGCTGCTGAGCAGCGACGCGGAGTGGGCCAAGAAACTGCTGGCGAATCTGCCGGAGAACCAGCGCGAGCTGGTCCTGCTGCGGGTCGCCGTCGGGCTGACGGCCGAGGAGACGGGCCAGATGCTCGGGATGTCGCCGGGAGCGGTCCGGGTGGCCCAGCACCGGGCCCTGAGCAGGCTCCGGGCGCTGGCCGAGCAGTAGCCTCCGACCACCCCCCGGCGGCCGTTAGCATGGGAGTCCGCGCTGGGCAAGAGCACTGGGGAAGGTGTCATGACTGACAACGTCGACGGAACGCCCGAGAAGTTCGCGATGCTCGGGCTGACATACGACGATGTGCTGCTGCTGCCGGGCGCGTCCGAGGTGCTCCCGAACGCGGTCGACACCTCGTCCCGGGTGTCCCGCAACGTCCGGGTCAACATCCCGCTGATGTCGGCGGCGATGGACAAGGTCACCGAGGCCCGGATGGCCATCGCCATGGCCCGCCAGGGCGGCGTCGGTGTGCTGCACCGCAACCTCTCCATCGAGGACCAGGCCAACCAGGTCGACCTGGTGAAGCGGTCCGAGTCCGGGATGGTGACCGACCCGATCACCGTCCGGCCGGACGCCACCCTGCGCGAGGCAGACGCCCTCTGCGCCAAGTTCCGGATCAGCGGTGTGCCGGTGACCGACGCCTCGGGCAAGCTGCGCGGCATCGTCACCAACCGCGACATGGCGTTCGAGATGGACCGCAGCCGTCAGGTCCGCGAGGTCATGACGCCGATGCCGCTGGTCACCGGCAAGGTCGGGATCTCCGCCGAGGACGCGGTGGAGCTGCTCCGCCGCCACAAGATCGAGAAGCTTCCGCTGGTCGACGAGGCCGGGGTGCTCAAGGGCCTGATCACGGTCAAGGACTTCGTGAAGGCCGAGAAGTACCCGAACGCCGCCAAGGACGCCGAGGGCCGGCTGATCGTCGGCGCCGCGGTGGGCGTCGGCGACGAGGCGCTGGACCGGGCGCAGGCGCTGGTCGAGGCCGGTGCCGACTTCCTGGTCGTGGACAGCGCGCACGGGCACAGCCGCGGCATCCTCGACATGATCGCCAAGGTCAAGTCGAATGTCCCGGTGGACGTCATCGGCGGCAACGTCGCGACCCGGGACGGCGCCCAGGCGCTGATCGACGCGGGTGTGGACGGGGTGAAGGTCGGCGTCGGTCCGGGCTCGATCTGCACCACGCGGGTCGTCGCGGGCATCGGCGTGCCGCAGGTCACGGCGATCCACGAGGCCGCGCGGGCGTGCAACCCGGCCGGTGTCCCGCTGATCGGCGACGGTGGCCTGCAGTTCTCCGGTGACATCGCCAAGGCCATCGCGGCCGGCGCGGACACCGTGATGCTGGGCAGCCTGCTGGCCGGGTGCGAGGAGTCGCCGGGCGAGATGGTCTTCATCAACGGCAAGCAGTTCAAGTCCTACCGCGGCATGGGCTCGCTGGGCGCGATGCAGTCCCGTGGCCAGGCCGCCTCGTACTCCAAGGACCGCTACTTCCAGGACAACGTGCTCTCCGAGGACAAGCTCGTCCCCGAGGGCATCGAGGGCCAGGTGCCGTACCGCGGCCCGCTGGGCTCGGTGGCGCACCAGCTCATCGGTGGCCTGCGGGCGTCGATGGGCTACGTGGGCTCGGCGGACGTCGCGGAGCTCAAGGAGAAGGGCCGCTTCGTCCGGATCACCGCTGCGGGTCTCAAGGAGAGCCACCCGCACGACATCCAGATGACGACCGAGGCGCCGAACTACAGCCGGCGCTGACCGGAGCGCACTGCGGAGCCCGCGGGCACAGGCCCGCGGGCTCCGGCGTGCGCGTCGGGGATACTGGAACGGCAGAACCTTGAGGGAAGGGCCACACACGTGACTGAGATCGAGATCGGGCGCGGCAAGCGCGGCCGCCGGGCGTACGCGTTCGACGACATCGCCGTCGTCCCCAGCCGGCGCACCCGGGACCCGAAGGAGGTCTCGATCGCCTGGCAGATCGACGCCTACCGGTTCGAGCTGCCGTTCCTGGCCGCTCCGATGGACTCGGTCGTCTCGCCGCAGACCGCGATCCGCATCGGTGAGCTGGGCGGGCTGGGCGTGCTCAACCTCGAGGGGCTGTGGACCCGGTACGAGGACCCGGAGCCGCTGCTCGCCGAGATCGCCGAGCTGGACGAGCGGACCGCGACCCGCCGGCTCCAGGAGATCTACGCGGAGCCGATCAAGGAGGAGCTGATCGGGCAGCGCATCAAGGAGGTGCGCGACTCCGGTGTCGTCACCGCCGCCGCGCTCTCCCCGCAGCGCACCGCGCAGTTCTCCAAGGCCGTGGTGGACGCCGGGGTCGACATCTTCGTGATCCGCGGCACCACGGTCTCCGCGGAGCACGTCTCCGGTGCCGCCGAGCCGCTGAACCTGAAGCAGTTCATCTACGAGCTGGACGTGCCGGTGATCGTCGGCGGCTGCGCCACGTACACCGCGGCGCTGCACCTGATGCGGACCGGCGCGGCCGGTGTCCTCGTCGGCTTCGGCGGCGGCGCCGCGCACACCACGCGGAACACGCTGGGCATCCAGGTGCCGATGGCGACCGCGGTGGCCGACGTGGCCGCGGCGCGGCGGGACTACATGGACGAGTCCGGCGGCCGGTACGTGCACGTGATCGCCGACGGCGGCGTGGGCTGGAGCGGTGACCTGCCGAAGGCCATCGCGTGCGGCGCGGACGCGGTGATGATGGGTTCGCCGCTCGCCCGGGCGACCGACGCCCCCGGCCGCGGCCACCACTGGGGCATGGAGGCGGTGCACGAGGACGTGCCGCGGGGCAAGCGGATGAACCTCGGCGCGGTGGGCACCACCGAGGAGGTCCTGCTCGGTCCTTCGCACACCCCGGACGGCTCGATGAACTTCTTCGGCGCGCTGCGCCGGGCGATGGCCACGACCGGCTACTCGGAGCTCAAGGAGTTCCAGCGGGTCGAGGTGACGGTCGCTCCGTCCCAGCACGACAACCGCTGAGCTGTACGACGAACGCTGAGTCGTACGGCGGGCGCTGAGCCGCCGGAGCGCCGTGCCGCGTGGCCGTAGCCGTTGAGCTGCGCGGCGGGCGCCGGGCCGTCCCGGCGGTCCGTACGCGACGAGATTGCGTAACGGGGCGCGGGGCGAGGTGCCCGTCGGGTGATGTGCAGGAGCCCCGGCTGCGATGCGGTCGGGGCTCTCGTGCGCCCGGGGGCCTGTCGTCGGTCCCGGTCAGGCGCCGAGCCTCTTCGCGGTGCTGAAGCCGGCGAAGCCCGCGAGCGCGAAGAAGAGCGCGTCTATGGGCTCCAGGCTCTTCTTCCAGGCCCGGGAGAGCAGGTCGAGGTGCTGGGTGAGCACGTCGACGACCGAGCCCTGGCCGATGTCGGAGATCACCAGGGCGAAGCCGAACAACTGCCCGCAGTAGACGCCGACCAGGCCGAGCACGGCGCCGACCACGGGCAGCACCGGATGCCGCCCGCCGACCTTGCCGAGGACGGCGCCGACGAGGGCACCGACGCCGACCGCGAGGTAGCCGATCTGGGTGCCGTCGAAGGCCTTGAAGATCCCGCCGTAGACGCCCGCGCCGATGAGCATGGCGGCCGCACCCGCGGCGATCGCCAGGCCGGTGCCGCCCCGGCGCGCGGCCGGAGCCGGGGGCGGGAAGCCGCCGGGCATGCCGAAGGGCTGCTGCGGGGGTGGGTACCCGCCGGGCTGCGCCGGGCCGTACGGCTGTCCGGGCTGCTGCTGAGGCTGGTTCATCGTTCCCCCGTGAAGGTCCCTGTGGCACCGCGTTCCGGAATCCGGGCAGAATTCGGACTGGCGTGCGGTTGCGTGGATTTCGGCCAGAACAGTAACAGGTGCTGACGGTCCGACAAGGGGATTCCACGGTCCGTGACCGGTCCGGAACCGCGAGGCCGGCGGCGGCACCGGTTCCGGGCGGGATCAGCGCCGGGCCAGGGCCGGATCAGGGCCGGATCAGGGCTGGATCAGGGCCGGGCCAGCGCCGGGCCAGGGCCGGATCAGGGCCGGTTCCGGGCCGGATCAGGGCCGGCCGGGGGACGGCGACCGGAGTTCCGCCACGCGCCGGGCGACCAGAAAGCCCTCCAGGGCGGCGACGGTGTAGAAGGCGATGTCGTTCCGGCTCAGGATCTCGTGCCGCCAGTAGGCGAGGGCCGGTCCGGCGTGCCCGGTGAGCGGATCGACGGCGGAGTACTCCGCCTCGACCGTGCCCACCTGGAGTGCCGCCGCCAGCAGTTGGGCGACCGCGACCCCGGCCGTGGCCAGCGGGATGCCGCAGAGCGAGGCCGGCAGGGAGCGTCCGCCCGCGGCGCCCAGCGCCACACCCACGAGCAGGCCGATCGCCAGGGCCCAGTAGCCGAGTTCGTGCCCGGTCCGGCCGAAGGAGCCCTGTGCGAAGCCCAGGGCCAGGGCGGAGACCACCGCGGTCGCGGCGCCCACGGCCACTCCGGGGACGGTGCGCCCGTCGAACGGCCCGCCGCCCGGGGTCCCGTGGGCGCTCCGGCTGCCGCGTGCTGCCGAGTACGCTCCGGTCCCGCCGGGCTCCCGGGCGCCGCTCCCAGGACTTCCGGACCGCTGCCGGACCGTCACCCCGAGGCGTTCCCTCTCCTCGCGTCGTGCGGCATCGCTCACGGAGCGGCTGCGCGGCACCCGGAAGGGCGGCTGCCGGTGAGGTGTCTCTCGGCGGTGTCGTGGATTTCGTCCATCGTCACCTCTCTTGACCCGGCTCGGTGCGACGCCGGCAGGTGATTCCGGCCGCGGGTCGCGGGAATCACAGCCGGTGGGCCGCGCCGGCGGGTGTCGCGCCCCGGGTGTCCAGCAGCAGTTGGGCCTTGACCGCCAGCCCCTGGAGGTCGTACGTGCGGTGGTGCTGGAGCAGCAGTGTCAGATCGGCCTCGGCCGCGGCCTCGTACAGCGCGTCGGCCCGCGGCACCGGGCGGCCCGTCACCTGCCACTGCGGGACGTACGGGTCGTGATAGCTGAGCTGGGCGCCCATCTCCATCAGCCGGGAGCCGATCTCCCGGGCGGGCGAGCCCTCCTGGTCGCCGACGTCGGGCTTGTAGGTCACGCCGAGCAGCAGCACCCGGGCGCCGCGCGCCGACTTGCCGTGCTCGTTGAGCAGGGTCGCGCAGCGCTGGATGACATAGCGCGGCATCCGGCCGTTGACCTCCTGCGCCAGCTCCACCATCCGCAGCGGGTAGCCGAAGCTGCGGCCCCGGTACGACAGGTAGTTGGGGTCGATCGGGACGCCGTGGCCGCCGACCCCCGGCCCGGGGCGGAAGGCCTGGAAGCCGTACGGCTTGGTCTCGGCGCAGCGGACCACGTCCCACAGGTCCACCCCGATGTCGTGGCAGAAGACCGCCATCTCGTTCGCCAGGGCGATGTTGACGTGCCGGTAGTTGGTCTCCAGGAGCTTGACCGTCTCGGCCTCGCGGGGGCCGCGGGCCCGGACGACGCGGTCGGTGAACCGGCCGTAACTCGCCGCCGCGGCCTCGGTGCACGCGGGCGTGAGACCGCCGATGACCTTGGGGACCCCGGCGTGGCCGTGGACGCGGTTGCCCGGGTCGAGACGGCTGGGGGAGTACGCGAGGTGGAAGTCCCGCCCGGCGCGCAGACCGGAGCCCTCCTCCAGGATCGGTCGGAGGAATTCCTCGGTGGTGCCCGGGTAGGCGGTGGACTCCAGCACCACGGTCGCGTGCGGACGCAGCCGCGCGGCCAGCGTGCGGGCGGCCTCGGCCACCGCGGACAGATCCAGTGCCCGGTCCTCGCCGAGCGGGGTCGGGACGCAGATCGCGGCCGTGCGTACGCGGCCCAGCTCCGCCGGGTCGGTGGTGGCCCGGAAGCCGCCGGAGAGCATCCGGCGCAGCTCGGCGGCGGTGAGCGAACCGTCCACCGGGGGGCGGCCCGCCCGCAGCTCGGCGACGGTGCGGACGTCTGTGTCGTAGCCGATGGTGGGGATACCCGCGGCAGTGGCGGCCTGGGCGAGGGGGAGACCGAGATGACCGAGTCCGATGACGGCGAGGTCTGCGGGCATGGCTGCGGGCCGTCCTTCCCGGGATGAGCCTTCGTGGCTGGTTGTGCCTGATGCGCTGTATGTAAGGCTAAGCACACATATGACTGATATTGAGGATTGGCTGATGGTGGAGACCCCGGTGTTGCCGCCGCGGGCGCAGGATGGCCCGGGGTGCGCAGGCACCGGGAACCGGTCGGCGACGGCAGCGGCGACCCGGATCAGGACGGGAGGCAGCGGTGAGGACAGCGACACTGGGACCGGCCGAGCGCAGTGAGGCACTCGCCCGGATGGCGGAGCGGGAGCTGGACATTCTCGTCGTCGGCGCGGGCGTGGTCGGCGCGGGCACCGCGCTGGACGCGGCCACCCGCGGACTGGCGACCGGGCTGGTCGAGGCGCGGGACTGGGCGGCCGGCACCTCCAGCCGGTCCAGCAAGCTCATCCACGGCGGGCTGCGCTATCTGGAGATGCTCGACTTCGCCCTGGTCCGGGAGGCGCTGAAGGAGCGCGGGCTGCTGCTGGAGCGGCTGGCTCCGCACCTGGTGAAGCCGGTGCCGTTCCTGTATCCGCTGGCCCACCGGGCGTGGGAGCGCGTCTACGCCGGATCGGGCGTCGCCCTCTACGACGCCATGTCGCTCTCCTCCGGCCACGGCCGCGGGCTGCCCACGCACCGGCACCTGACCCGCACGCACGCGCTGCGGGTGGCGCCCTGCCTGAAGAAGGACGCCCTCGTGGGCGCCCTCCAGTACTACGACGCCCAGATGGACGACGCGCGCTACGTGGCGACGCTGGTGCGCACGGCCTCCGCCTACGGCGCCGAGGTGGCCAACCGGGCCCGGGTCATCGGCTTCCTGCGCGAGGGCGAGCGGGTGGTCGGGGCGCGGGTGCAGGACGTCGAGGGCGGCGGCGAGTACGAGGTCCGGGCCAAGCAGGTGGTGAACGCCACCGGGGTGTGGACGGACGAGACCCAGCGGCTGATCGGCGAACGGGGGATGTTCCACGTCCGGGCGAGCAAGGGCATCCATCTGGTGGTGCCGAAGGACCGGATCCACTCCACGTCCGGGCTGATCCTGCGCACCGAGAAGAGCGTGCTCTTCGTGATCCCGTGGGGCCGGCACTGGATCATCGGCACCACGGACACCGACTGGGACCTGGACAAGGCCCACCCGGCCGCCTCCAGTGCCGACATCGACTATCTGCTGGAGCACGTCAACTCGGTGCTGGCCGTCCCGCTGACCCGGGACGACGTCGAGGGCGTCTACGCCGGGCTGCGCCCGCTGCTGGCCGGTGAGTCGGAGGCCACCAGCAAGCTGTCCCGGGAGCACACCGTCGCCCACCCGGCGCCGGGCCTCGTCGTCGTCGCGGGCGGCAAGTACACGACGTACCGGGTGATGGCCAAGGACGCCGTGGACGAGGCGGTGCACGGTCTGGACCAGCGGGTCGCGGACTGTGTCACCGAGGACGTCCCGCTGGTCGGCGCGGAGGGCTACCGGGCGCTGTGGAACGCCCGGGCGCGGATCGCGGCGGGCTCCGGGCTGCACGTGGCGCGGATCGAGCACCTGCTGAACCGTTACGGCTCGCTGGCCGAGGAGGTGCTGGAGCTGGTCCGGCAGGACCCGGCGCTGGGCGAGCCGCTCGCCGCGGCCGACGACTATCTGCGCGCCGAGATCGTCTACGCCGCCTCGCACGAGGGCGCCCGGCACCTGGACGACGTGCTGACCCGCAGGACCCGGATCTCCATCGAGACCTTCGACCGGGGCGCCCGCAGTGCCCGGGAGGCGGCGGAGCTGATGGCGCCGGTGCTCGGCTGGGACGGGAACCAGATCGAGAAGGAGGTCGAGCACTACGAGAAGCGGGTGGAGGCGGAACGGGAGTCGCAGCGCCAGCCGGACGACCAGACGGCCGACGCCGCCCGCCTCGGGGCGCGGGACATCGTTCCGCTCTGAACCGGCGGGCGGCGGCAGGCCCGTGGCCCGCGGCGCCACGGGCCGGCGCGCCACGGGTCCCGGACCGGGCGGAGCGCCGGCCCCGCGAGCGCCGGCCCCGCGAGTGCCGGCCCCGCGAGTGCCGGACGGGGGGAGCGCCGGACGGGGGAGAGCCGGACAGGGATGTCAGGACGAGGGAGCCGGTGCGGCGCGGCGCTGACACCGCCCGGGACCGTTCCCCGTGCCGGCTGCTCTCCTCGGCACCGCCGGCCCTCACGACGGGCGGGTTCCGCGAGTGCCCGGGCCGTTCGGCCGGGACCGTCCGGGCCGTTCAGAAACCGTCCTCGTTCAGGACGGTGACGCCGGCGGTGAAGTACTCCCAGACCTCCCCGCTGCGGCTGCCCGGGTCGAGGGTGTCCGGTGCGAGCGCGTCCAGCTCCGCGAAGAAGTCCTCCGTCGCGTCCTCACCGGGGCGCGGATGCCAGCACGCCTCCATGTAGCGGCGTACGCCTTCCAGCACGCGGGTGAAGTGGTCCAGGCCGGGGGAGAGCCGGACGCACTCGCCCTCGGTGACGATGTGGACGCCGCCCTCGCGGCGGTGCAGATACAGCTCGCCGTGCTCGCTGGAGCCGAGGAGCAGCAGGTCGGCGGCCTCGACGCCGGCCGGCAGCGCCACTCCGGTCAGCTCCGCCTCACCCGGCGGCGTCATCTCCGCCGCCGGGCAGGGCTCGAAGGTCGTCCAGGCGCACGCCCACCACGACGGCAGCCCGACATCGCGCAGATGCGCCCGGCTGCCGGGGTGTTCCAGGGCGTCCGGCAGCTCGTGGCCGGGCGTGCGGACGACGTCGACGGGGGCGAACGCCGCGTCGACACGGCCGGCGGTGAGCGGGCCGGCGGGGACGGGGCGGGACGGCACCCGCCCCGGCGTGCCCTCCAGCGCGGAGGTGTGGTCGAGGCCGCCCCGCGGCCAGTCGCGCAGCACGTCCGGGTCGGTGTCCAGGAGCGCGAGGCCGCAGGTGTCCGCGACCAGATACCGGGTGCGGCCGTCCGGGGCGACGAGCGGCGTGGCGTGCGCCCAGCTCTCGGGCGCGTACAGGGCCGAGTCGTTCAGCCGGGGTACCGCGTCGTGGCGGGAGGGCAGGGGAGCGGTGGCCTCCTCCGGCGGGGCCGGTACCGGCGAACCGGTCTCCAGGTCGAGCCAGGTGTCCTCCCAGGCGGCCTTCACCCGCAGCAGCTCACGGCCGTTGTGGTGCTGCAGTCCGAGGGCCTCCGGGTAGGTCAGGTTCGGATGGGCGGAGTAGGTCCGCACCGGGCGCCACCACGCCCATACCGTCCGCCAGGGCATCCCCGGTTCGGCTGCCGCGATCCGCTCGGCGTACGCCTCGTGACCGAGCATGGCCGCGGCGAAGTGGAGCCAGGCCGCGAATTCGGCGCGCGGTACCTCCGCGGTGCCGAATATCGCCTCGGCCTGCCGGAACACCTCGACCCCCGGGTGGTCTCCGGTCGGCCTGCGCTCGATGTGCTCCCGTACCGCTGCCCGTTCGGCGGCCAGGAGCCGCTCGGGGGCGTCCGCCCATGCGTCCGTCTCGCTGATCATGGCTTCATCCTGGCAGCGAGGTGCGACACGCCGGCGGGCCGGGCGGGCGGGGCTGCGCCGCGCCGCGCCGCGCCGGCGCTCCGGCGCGGCGGATCAGGAGCGTGGCTCCGGGCTCCTGCGGCAGAACTCCGCCGCGAGGAGCCGGGGTTCCGCCTGCCGGTCGCGGATCACATCGCTGTTGACGCGGTAGCCGAACACCCGGCGGCCGTCCGTGGTGCCGACGACCAGGACGTAGGAGCCGTTGATGACGCCGTTGTGCCCCCAGAGCGTCCGTCCGCAGGGCAGCCGCACCGGGAACAGGCCCAGCCCGTACTGCCCGTGGGTCCCCGAGGTGTCCCGCATCCGCTTCAGCTGAGCCGCGGGCAGCAGCCGGCCGCTCAGCAGCGCCTGGAGGAAGCGGCCGAGGTCGTCGAGGGTGGAGACCATCTCCCCGGCGGCGCCGGCGCTGGAGGGGTCCAGCGCGGTGACGTCCACGCGCGCCCCGCGGTGGCCTCCGGGGCCGGACGGCTCGGTGGAGTACGCCCGGCCGTGCGGCGCGGGCAGGCCTTCCCGGGTGCCCGGGAAGGAGGTGCCGGACAGCCGCAGCGGACGGAGGATCCGGCGCCGGATCTCCACCGGGTAGGGGTGGCCGGTGACCTGGCGGACGATCAGGCCCAGCAGGATGTAGTCGGTGTTCGAGTAGCGGTAGCCGTTGCCCGGCCGGAACCGGGGCGGATGGCGCAGCGCCACCCGGACCAGCTGCCGGGGCGAGTGGGAGCCCGCCCGGTGCACCGGGAGCCCCCTGCCGAAGGACTGGTCCCGCAGCTCGCGGTCGCCGGTGTAGTCGAAGAGTCCGCTGGTGTGGTCCAGGAGTTGGCGGACCGTGATCCGGCGGCCGTCGTTGCCGTTGCCCCGCACCAGGCCCGGCAGGTGCCGCTCCACGGTGTCGTCCAGGCGCAGCCGCCGTTCCGCGACGAGTTGCAGCGCCACCGTGGCCACGAAGGTCTTGGTCACGCTCCCGGCCCGGAACCGGTCGTCGGCCCGGATCCGCCGCTTGCTGCGCACATCGGCCACCCCGGCCGTGCCGAACCAGGTGCCGCGCCCGTCCCGCGCCAGCGCCGCCGCGCCCGGCGCGTCACCCTCGGTCACCAGCCCCCGGACGGCGGCGGACACGCCCGGCCGCGCGGGTGCGGCAGCGGGGCGCTCCTGCGGGGCGCAGCCGCCCGCCAGCAGCGCGGCCAGCACGGCCGCCACCACGGGGGTGCGGGCGGTGCGCTGGGCCATGCCGGGCCTTTCGTCGGGTGGGTCCATCATGACCCGCTCCTCCCGGTGGGAGGGCGCCAGGGTGCCCGCCCGGGCGGACCCGGGCCTTCCCCACACCCGCGCATGAGGGAGAATGAGGGCTCTGCCGGGGGCGGGCCGCCCGAGTTGGAACCGGAAGCGCCGACAGGTCGCCATGGACGACAGCCAACTCGGCGCCATCGTGGATTGATTGCAGCGCTGAGGGGATTCATGTCGAAGGCGGAGCAGACGCAGGGAACCACAGGACGGCTCCTCGCCGGGCGCTACCGGCTGGGAGAGGTCCTCGGCCGCGGTGGCATGGGTACGGTCTGGCGCGCCCACGACGAGACCCTCGGCCGGACGGTCGCCGTCAAGGAGCTGCGGTTCTCGACCAATGTGGACGAGGACGAGAAGAAGCGGCTCATCACCCGGACGCTGCGCGAGGCGAAGGCCATTGCCCGGATCCGGAGCACCGGCGCGGTCACCGTCTACGACGTGGTCAACGAGGACGACCGGCCCTGGATCGTCATGGAGCTCATCGAGGGCTGCTCCCTCGCGGACGTCGTCCGGGACACCGGCGGCCTCACCCCGCACCGCAGCGCCGAGGTCGGGCTCGCCGTCCTCGACGTGCTGCGCGCGGCGCACCGCGAGGGCATCCTGCACCGCGACGTGAAGCCCTCGAACGTCCTCATCGCGGACGACGGCCGGGTCGTGCTCACCGACTTCGGCATCGCGCAGGTCGAGGGCGACCCCTCGGTGACCTCCACCGGCATGCTCGTCGGCGCCCCCTCGTACATCGCCCCGGAGCGCGCCCGCGGCCACAAGCCCGGCCCGCCGGCGGACCTCTGGTCGCTGGGCGGCCTGCTGTACGCCTGCGTGGAGGGCGTGCCCCCGTACGACAAGGGCTCGGCGCTGGCGACGCTGACCGCGGTGATGACCGAGCCGCTGGACCCGCCGAAGAACGCGGGGCCGCTGGAGGAGGTCATCTACGGCCTGCTGGCCAAGGATCCGGCGCAGCGGCTGGACGACGCGGGTGCGCGGGCCCTGCTGGAGGACGCGCTGAGCGCCCCGGAGGACCAGGGGCCGCAGGCGCCCGAGCCGACCCGCACGATGATGCTGCCGACGCCTCCGGTGCAGGAGGAGGCCGCCCCGAAGCCGCAGAAGAAGGCCGCTCCGAAGCCGCAGAAGGCCCAGACCAAGGCGGAGCCGCGGCCGGAGCCGCAGCCGAGGACCAAGCCGCCGGCCCGCGCGGAGGCGGAGGAGCGGATGCGGGGCGCGCTGCAGGCGGTGCGGGGCGCCGCCGTCGCGGCCAGGGAGAAGTCGGCGTCCGTGGCGAAGTCGGCGGCTGCCGCCAAGTCCGCCGCCGCTGCCCGGGCGGCCGGCGCGAAGCCGGCCGCCGGCGCGCGCGGTTCGTCCCCGGCGGGCCCGGCGGCCAACGGCGGACGGCGGACCACCGGGGTCTCCCTCACCGATGTGGTGCCCCGCCGCACGCTGGTGATCGTGGCGGTGGTCATCGCCCTCGCGGTGATCGGCCTGGTGCTGGCCCTCACGCTGAACGGCGATGGCGGCAGCGTCGCCGAGGGACCGCGGAACGGCGGGGCCACCGCCACCGGGGAGCAGACCCGCGCGGAAGGGACCGGCAAGGGAGCCGGCCAGGACGGCGAGCGGAACGAGGACGCGGGCCGGCCCACCGGGAAGCCGCAGGGCGGTACCGGGAAGGACGAGTCCCCCGAGGACGGGAAGCGCCCGCCGAAGGACGGCGACGGCGGGAAGGGCGAGCCGAAGGGCTTCGCCACGGTGTCCAGCAGCCGCTTCCATTTCTCCATGAAGATGCCGGAGAAGTGGAAGCTCACCCGGGTCGCGGGCCAGAACTCGGGCGGCATCTTCAGCGCGTCCGGCGGCTTCCCCCGGGTGCAGGTCGACTTCAGCTCCTCGCCGGGGACGGACGCGGCGGGTGCGTGGCGGAGCCTGGAGCCCGCGGTGCGCAGCAACTCGTCCGGTTACCGCTCGCTGGGCATCCGGAGCGTCGACTACCGGAACTACCCGACCGTCGCCGACTGGTCCTTCGAGCGCACCCAGAACGGCCGTCAGGTGCGGGTGCTGAACCGGGGCTTCAAGGTGGACGGCGGCCACGGCTACTCGATCATGATTTCCTGCGGCAAGGACGCCTGGAAGGGCAAGCAGTGCTCCACGATCCGGGACATGGCCTTCAAGACCTTCCAGCCCAAGGACTGAGGCTTCGGGGCCGGGCCGGGCCGGGGCTGAGGCCTGAGGTCTGAGGCCCCTGAAGCCGGGACCGAGGCCGGGGCCGTCCGGTCCGAGAGGGCATCGCACGGCCGGAGTTCTCCGCGGACGCGAGGCTGTCTCCCGCCGTGGACGCCCCCGCGCCGGGCTGTCCGGGGTCCGGAACGGCCCGCGGTGAACGGCCGCCCGGACACCGTCGGTTGTGCCGTCCGCTCGGCAGGGTCCGGCTCCGGCACGTATCGTGAGTCCCCGCGGACCGTACGCAGCCGTAACGCGCCGGAAGTCGACCGGATTCGACGGTTCGTACGGCCGGCGGGTCCGGCTGGGTGAGGTGTGGATCGCGCGCTCCGGGGAGGCGTCGTGGAGGACTACGCGGGTCGGGTGCTCGCCGGCCGCTACCGGCTGCCCCGGCCGCCCTCCGACGTCTACGACCTGGTGGAGACCCGGGCCTTCGACACCTTCAGCGGCCAGGAGGTGCTGGTCCGGCAGATACCCCTGCCGGAGGTGGTGGAGGCCGAGGTCGTCGGCGCGGACGGCCACTACGGCGCCCCCGCGCCCGGGCGTACGGGCCGGCGGCCCGACGACCCGGCGGTGCGGCGCGCCATCGACGCCGCCGCGGCGGCCGCCGCGATACCCGACCACCCCCGGCTCGACCAGGTCTTCGACGTCTTCGCCGACGACGGCAGTCTGTGGGTCGTCAGCGAACGGGTGGCCGCGCGCCCGCTGGCCGCCCTCCTCGCCGAGAAGCCGATGTCCCCGCACCGCGCGGCCGAGGTCGCCGCCGATGTACTGACGGCCCTCCGCGCGCTCCACGCCCACGGCTGGATCCACCGCAACATCACCGCGCGCACCGTCCTGGTCTGCGACGACGGGAGGGCCGTGCTCACCGGCCTCGCCGCCGGCGCCGCGGAGGAGGCGCTGTGCGGCTACGACCCGGTGCCGCGGGCGTATGACGACGGCCTCGCGGTGTCCGGCGGCCCCGGTGCGCCGCCGGAGCCGGCGGGCCGGGAGCACCCGGCGGAGGAGAGCGACGGCCGGGCGGAGGGGAGCGCGGGCCCGGACGACGAGGAACCCGGCGCCGGCCCGGACGCCGAGGAGTACGCGCCCTGGCCCGGCCCTGCCGCGTCCCCTGGCGGACCGGACGACCGGGCCGCCCGCGACGACCGGGCCGCCCGCGCGGAGGCGATCGCCGCCTACCGGGCGGGTGCCCGGGCCGCGGCCCGTTCGGACCTCCGGCCGGGGACGGAGGCCGCCCCCGGGCTGCCCGCCCCGCGCCGCGGTGCCGACGCCGGCCCGCGCGCCGAGGTCACCCCCTGGGCCGCGCCCGCGCCCGGCGACGCCCCGGCGGCGCTGCCCGCCACCCGAGGCGACCTGCCCGCCACCCGCGGTGACCTGCCCGCGAGCCCGCTCGGACGCCCCCGCGACGACGACCGTCCCCGGGGCGTGCCCGCCGCCCGCCGGGGCGGGGACTCCGGCCTCTCCGGGCACGCCGACCTCGCCGGGCACTCCGCGCGCGGACACGGGTACGGGTATGGGCACGCCGCCGGACACCCGGACGGAGGGCCGCGCCGCGGCGGCGGCACCGGCCGGGCCGACGCCCCCGGCACCGTCGTCCACCGCGGCCCCGAGACACCGTTGGCCGCCGAACGGGCCCGGCAGGCGCGCATCCTCGTGGTCGGCGCCGTCACGGAGCGCTGGGCCCCCGAGCAGGCCGGTCCGGTCCACGGCAACTGGCAGCTCGCGCCGCCCGTCGGCCCCGCCACCGACCTCTGGGCCCTCGGCGCCCTCCTCTTCCGCGCGGTCCAGGGCCATGCCCCCTTCCCCGAGGAGAGCGCGGCCGAGCTGGTGCAGATGGTGTGCGCCGAGCCGCCCGCCTACGCGGAGGAGTGCGGTGCGCTGCGCCCCGTCGTCGAGTCGCTGCTGCGCCAGGACCCCCTGGAGCGCCCGGACTTCGAGGAGCTGCGCGGCTGGCTCCGCTCGCTGATCCGGTCGGCGCCGGAACCCGACCTCGGCAGCCGTACGGTGACCGTCCCCTCGCTCGGCACCGGCGAGCCGGCCGATCCCCGCCGGCTGCCGGTGCTGCGCCGCCGGGGCGAAGTGGTACGCAGACGGCGCGCCACCGACCCGGCCGTGGCGCACGGCCGGCACAAGCGGGGCCGGGAGAAGGCCCGGAGAGGTCCGCGCGCCCTCGGCCTGACGCTGCTGGCGCTGATCCTGCTCGCCCTGGCCGGGGCCGTGGCGTACGCGGTGCTGTTCATGCCGGGGGCCGAAGAGGACCGGGGCGCCGCCCGTACGGGGACGGCCGGTTCGGTGAGTCCCGCCCCCGACCCGGCGGGTGAGGGCGGCCCGGCGGACGGGGACGGCCGGGGGAGCGGGGGCGATGGTGGCGCGACGGGGGGCTCGTCCTCCCGGGAGACGCTGTCCACCGAGTCCGCCGGCCTTCCCGAGGGCTTCGCGGTCCGCAAGGACCCCCGCGGCTTCCGGCTGGCCGTCCCCCGGGACTGGGAGCGCCGCGGCGAGAACTCCCGCGGCCAGGTGCGCTATCTCGGCGGCGACTGCGAGCTGATCGTGGTGCCCGGCCGGGACCGGGTCGCCCGCTTCGGCAGCGACCCCATGGCCTACCAGCAGGACCGGGAGCAGGAGCTGGCGTCGTTCCGGGCGTCCCAGTGGGCCTCGGCCTCCGGGCTCCGCCGGATCGACGTCGGGACCACGGCGATGGCCGAGGGCACCTTCCGGTGGAAGGACAGCAGCGGCCGCCAGGTCTACGGCCGCAACCTGGCGATGATCCTTCAGGGCCGCTACCACCTCGTCCTGGTCCTCGGCCCCGACGACCGGCGCGAGGACGTCGACCGCTTCTTCCGGCACGCGAGCGTGACCTACCGGGTGACGGCCTGAGGGCCTGAGGGCCTGAGGGGCTGCGGGGCTGCGGGGCTGACGGGCTCACCGGCCCCTCGGCGGACGGACCGCTCTCCGCCGGAACCGTGCCTGCCGGAACCGCCCCCTTTCGTGACCGTCGCTGCCATAACCGGTCTGCGGGCCGCGCACTCCGGGCTCGCGCCCGTCGGCCCGCGCCCGCGCACTCCGTAGCCCGCGCTCCGCAGCACGTGCTCCCGCCGCGCTCCGCCTCGCCCGGACGAACCCCGTGTCAAGCCGACGAGCCGGGCAACACGCCGCACATCCAGGGAAGTCCACCCCTATGGCCCTGTCCCGGCGGGGACACCGGTGGGGCAGGATGGGCCTCATGGTGAGCTACGGCGGTGGCGAGAGCGGACGGCTGCTCGCCGGTCGGTACCGGCTGGGCGCACGGCTGGGGCGCGGCGGAATGGGCGTCGTGTGGCGGGCCACCGACCAACTCCTGGGCCGCCAGGTCGCCGTGAAGGAGTTATACCGGGACGACGGGCTTCCGGAATCGGAGGCCCGGCTGCGGCGGGAGCGGACACTGCGCGAGGCGCGGACGGTGGCGCAGCTCCAGCACCCCCATGTCATCGTCGTCCACGACGTGGTCGAGCAGGACGAACGTCCCTGGATCGTCATGGAGTTGGTCGACGGCCGTTCGCTGAGCGACCAGCTCTCCTCCGACGGGCCGGTCCCGCCGCGCGAAGCGGCGCGGATCGCGCTCGCCCTGCTGGGCGCCCTGCGCGCGGCCCACGCCCACGGCGTCCTGCACCGGGACGTCAAGCCGGCCAACGTCCTGATGGAGCGGGGCAGCGGGCGCGTGGTGCTCACCGACTTCGGGATCGCCCAGGTGAGCGGGGGCACGACCATCACCGAGACGGGCTCGTTCGTCGGCTCGCCCGAGTACACCGCGCCGGAGCGGATGTCCGGCAGCCGGACCGGCCCGGAGTCGGACCTCTGGTCGCTCGGGGTGCTGCTCTGCGCCGCGCTGAGCGGCCGGTCCCTCTTCCACCGGGACTCGCTGGGCGGAGTGCTGCACGCCGTCGTCTCCGATGTGATCCGCCCGCCGGACGCCGCGGCGCCGCTGCTGCCGGTCGTCCGGGGGCTGCTGGAGCGCGACCCGGACCGCCGGCTGGACGCGGCCACCGCCGAGCTGCTGCTCGCGGAGTATCTGCGCACGGGGCGGATGCCGGAGCCGTCCCCTTCCGTTTCCCGGGCGTGGCGGGGTACGGCGGAGCCGCTGGGGGACACCGCGGCGACGGTGTCCGGTCCCGCCGACGGGCCGCCGGGCTCGGGCGCGACGCGCGCCCGTGCGGCCGTGGCGGCCGCGCTGCTCGTCGCGGCGACGCTCGGAGCCGGGGTGGCCGCTGTGGCGATGCTCATGGACGAGGTGCCCGGAGGCGGAACCAGCGTGGGGCCTTCGGCCACCTCGAGCCCGGACGGCGGAAAGGGCGGACCGGGCGGGCGTCCGTCCGTGTCCGGGCGGAGCCCGTCCCCCGTGGTGACCGTGACCTCGACCGCCACGGAGACGGCCGGCCCCACGGGGACCGGCGCCCCCGGGACGGCCGACCCGTCCGGCTCGTCGACGGCGGCGCCGAAGGGCTACCGCACGGTCTTCGACCCCGCGGGATTCCGGATGGCGGTGCCCACGGGCTTCACCCGCTCCCTCGAACCTCCACGGGTGCTCTACTCCTCGCCCGGCGCGGTCCTCCGGCTCGGGGTCCGCATCGGCAAAACCGGGGCGGACGGCCCGCTGGCCGCGCTGCGCAGGGCGAACGACGAGGGGCCGGAGCACTACCGGGGATACCGCGAAGCCCGGGTCGACGGGGCTTCGTTCCACGGACGGCGAGCCGCGCGCCGGGAGTTCACCTGGGACGGGGCGGCCGGGAGCGGTCCCCGGTGCACCTACGACCTCACCTGGGACGAGGGCGGCCGGCGGTACGAGGTGTCGATGACGGCTCCGGTCGCCGAACGGGCCCGGGCGCGACGCCACTTCGACACCGCGCTGGACACCTTCCGGCGGACCGGCTCGTAGTCCGGTGTCGGCGCGACTGTCCTGTGACGGAGCGTACGAAGGGTGCCACGGAGTGAGTCATACAAACTTGCGAGCCGTCCCTTGATCGTGAATGATCGCCTCCGCACTCATGCGATGACGGGGACATCGGGGGACAGGATCGATGAGCGTGCCCAAGGCGTTGCGCCTTGTCTTGAATCTGCCGGATCCGCAAGGTGGTAAATCGGCAGCGAACGGGACGAAAACAAGCGAAGCGGTGCCCGGCGTCACGCCGACGCCCGCACCGAATGCGCCGCAGGTCGAGAATCCCTGGGTAGCCGCCGCGGAGCGGGTCGCTTCCGCCAACAGCTCGGCGCCCGTTGCCCAGCCGTCCGACCCGGATTCCTCCGGCGCCGGGGGTCGGCAGAGGAAAGGCCCGGGGGCGGCCGGCACCCCGTGGAATGTGCAGGACGAGAAGAGCGGCACGCTCTTCGCCCGCCGCTTCGGCCGAGGGCTCCTCTGGACGGTCGTCGCCCTCGCCGCGGTGACGGGCGTGCGCTCCTGGTTCTTCCCGTCGAAGCCGGTCCAGGGCCCGCCGCCCGTCGTGAAGGCCGGGCCCGTCTATCCCGTCGACACCGCCCAGGCAGTGGCCGCGCGTTTCACCCGTGCCTATCTGACCTGGGACGAGGAGAACCCGGGCGACCGGGAGAAGGCCCTCGCCCTCGACGTCGCCTCGGCGGGCGACCCGGCGATGGGATGGGACGGCAAGGGAAAGCAGGAGGTCGACGAGGTCTACTCGGGCCGGGTGGCCGTGACCGGAAAGGGCCGCGCCCGGGTCCATGTCGAGGCCCACGTCCTGCCCGGCACGGGGAAGAAGGGCGGGAAGGGCGGCTGGCTGGGGCTGGACGTCCCCGTCGTCCGGGTCGGTGAACGCGTCGTTGTCAGCGGCGAGCCCGGCCTGGTCGGCCCGACGGCCCCTCCGGCGCACGTCCCGGAGAGCGATCCGCCCCCGGTCGACGCGGCCATGTCGCAGCGGACCAAGGGCGTCCTCACCCAGTTCTTCAAGGAGTACGCGGCGGGCGACACCTCCACGGTCGCCGCTCCCGGGGCGAAGATCCCGGCCCTCCCGGCCGGCATCGACCTGGGCGGGCTGGACGACTGGAGCGTCGACACCGGAAGGGGAAGCGACCGCACCGGCACCGCCGTCGTCCGCTGGAACACCTCCGGCGGAGCGATGGAGCAGACCTACCGGGTCGTCATCACCCGCGTCGCCTCCGCACAGGCCGAGCGCTGGCAGGTCTCCGGCCTGCACGGCGGCGGCAACTGATTCTCCGGAACATTCTCGAAAGAGGCGGAACATCATGCACACGCTGCAGCTTGCGGCAGAACTCACCGACGGTTCGGATCTCAAGAAGTGGATCCTGCTGATCGCCGGAAACGTCTTCATCGTCATTCTCGCGGTCCGTGGAATCGGCTACTACGCCAAGCGGGAATGGGGCGAACTCATAGGTCACCTGATGGCCGCCGTGGTCATCGCGGGAATCGTCTACGCGCCCAATGTGGCTGTGGACATGTTCAAGGGAATCTGGAGCAAGGTCGCAGGCACCTGATGCGTAAGGGGTACACCTTTACGCGGCACTTCGATCTGGAGACCCGGCAGCACGAGATCATGGGACTCGACCTCGGAGAGGGAGTACCTCGGCGCACCCTCGTCCTGGGAGTGCTCCTGCTCGTGGGCTGGTGCGGCGGGCTCCTGATGCTCTTCGGAGCGCCCTCCCAGTACACGTTCTCGCTCTACATGCTGCCGCCGCTGGTCACGGCCGTGCTGGGTGCGCAGCGCAGCCGCCGGGTCGACCGGCGCCGCAACCTGACGGGCTGGGCACTCGCCGTCCGCTATGTCGCGGTGGGCCACCGGCCGATCATCAACGGCGGGCGCCGCGCCGCCGGGCGGGACGAGTGGATCCCGGTGCGGGACCGCTGGGGGGAGCGGGTGGACCAGGTGCTCGACCTGCCCGGGTTCGGGGGGCTGGAGCGCTTTCTGACGAGTGGTACGGACCGCGCGGTGTCCGCGGGCGCGCCCGTCCGGCTGGCCGCCCGCGCCCGTCTGCACGGGCCCGAGCGGGTATGGCGCGCCCGTCGCCGAGCCGGTCTGGACAAGAAGCAGTCGGCTGCCGCGCCGACGAGGAGGGGACGCCGGTGAAGATCGGCAAGAGCATCGGACGGTTTCTGGGCCTGGGCACCGAACGGGCCCTGCCACCCCCGCGGTACGAGGCCGTGGCGGACGGACTGATCATCACGGACACCGCCGCGGAGGCGTGGTTCGTCCTCTCCGGCTCGAACACGGACCTCATGGCGGAGGGCGCGCGCGATGCCGAACAGGACGTCATCGCGTCCGTTCTCGCCCGCACTCTGGCAGGCTTCGAGTGCCATCTGAAGGTGCTGTGGTCCCCGCTCAACGCCGACGAGTACCTCCAGGAGACGGAGCAGCTGTTCTCCGTCGGCCGGAACCGTGAGTGGGCCCAACTGCGGGTCGACCGGCTGGAGATGCTGGAACTGCCCAGCCGCCACCTGCTGCTGGGCGTGCGCATGGCGGAGCGCAACAACCAGACCAAAGCCAAGAGCCGCGCCGGCTTCCAGGAGGCACTGGGGCTCGGCACCCGCCAGGTGTCGTACAAGGAGCTCGCCCGCTTCGACGCGCTCACCCGGCGGCTGGGGCGGCAGCTGGAGAGCACCCCGTGGCGGGCGCAGCCGGCCACCGTGGAGATGCTGGCCTGGATGATCGCGCGGGAGCAGCACCGCAGCGCCGCGCTGCCGGCGGCCAATGGTGACGGGGCCGTCACTGGTGCCAAGCTCGCGCAGCTCACCCAAGGACGGGTGCTGCCGTACCCGGATCACCTCCGCGTCGTCGATCCGCGTGGCCAGGTCACCGCCTGGGTGTCGGTGCTCGCCATGACCGGATTCCCGGAGGAGATGGAGACCCCCGGGAGCGGCGAGTGGCTGCGCGCCGTCTCCGAGATCACCTACATTCCCGAGCAGGACGATCTGGACGACGGCGGCCAGATCCCCGTCGTGCCGGTGAACCCGGAGGTGTCCGTCCGCTTCGAGGTGATGCACAAGCGGGACGCGCTGAAGGCGATCGACGAGGCCCGCCGACTGGCGAAGGAGCAGCGGCAGTCCGCCGCCAAGCACTCGGCCGGCGAGGCGGGGCGGGAGATCGAGGAGACCGAGCAGGTCATGGCCGACCTGTCCCGCGACATGAAGCGGGACGACGTCACGCTGATCGAGGACCACCCGCGGATCGTGGTCACCAGCGAGGCCGGTCTCGACGACCTGCGGGCCAAGGTCGACGCCGTCATCAGCCACTACGGTGGGATCGGCATCGAGGTCGTGGTGGGCTCCGACGAGCAGCGCGAGCTGTGGCTGGAGACACAGCCCGGCGACCAGCTACGGGTCGCGGACCTCGGCCACACCCGGACTGTTGATGCCTTCGCCGGCTCGTGGTTCTGGGGCGGCGCCCAGGTCGGTGACGACGCCGGCCCGATCGTCGGTTACCTCACCGGCTCGACGCCCGGTGTCATGCGCAACGACGTGACCGCGGGCAGCGAACGCGGCGACGCGACGACCTCGGCGTTCATCGGCCGGTCCGGCCGCGGCAAGACCACCGGCATGATGCTGAGCCTGCTCGACGCGGGCTTCCGCGAGGCTTTCGTCCTGGCCCTGGACTTCAAGGGCGACCTGGGCGGGCTGGTCAACGCGGCGCAGGCGTACGGCCTCGACGCCCAACTGGTGCAGACCGGCACCCACTACGCGGGGGTCGCCGACCTCTTCCGGATGCTGGAAGAGGACGAGCGGGCGCAGATCGAGGTGCCGGCCCAGCTCGGCATCGCGCTGCCGTCGCACCTTCGGGTGCGCGGTGCGGAGACCCCGATCCAGAAGGCCGTCAACCAGGTCATCGCCGAGGGGCAGCCGGCCACCTGGAAGGTCGTCGAGCGGCTGCGGCACAGCGACGACCCGCTGGCCCGGGAGGCCGGCGAGGCGCTCTACGAGCTGTCCCTGACCGGTGTCGGCGCCCCGTTCATGGGCCGGCCGTCCGGCGAGGCCATGCTCTCGCCGAAGCCCGGACTGTGGGTCGTCCAGATGCCGGGGCTCTCGCTGCCGGACTCCGACAGCGACCGCGAGGACTGGAACGTCACCCAGCGGCTCTCGGTGGCCCTGATGCACTCGATGATCGCCTACGCGGTCACGACGGCGGGCCGCAAGGACCTCCGGGGGATGCGCAAGGTCGTGGCGGTGCCGGAGGTCCACGTCCTCACGGCCACCCGCGAGGGCAGCGCGTTCCTCCAGTACATCGCGCGGGTGGGCCGTGCCCTGTCGACGGCGCTGGTCGTCGACACCCAGGACCCGGAGAGCCTGGCCGGACTGACCGGTCTCGTGGAGCAGCTGACCACGGTCTTCGGCTTCCAGCTCACCACGCCGCAGCAGCAGGACGCGCTGGCCGCCCTGCTCGGTCTGCCGGACGGCGAGCACACCCGCCGGCTCATCCAGGCGATCGGTGTGCAGGCCGACGGGGAGATCCGGCACGGTCACTGCATCACCCGGGACCGGCGGTTCGCCTGCGCCACCACACAGTTCGACGTTCCCAGCATCGAACTGCTGGAACTGCTCAGCACCACCCCGACGATCGGCCGGTTCGCGGCCGAGCCGGACAACCCTCGCGAAGGACTCGCACAGGAGGCGATGGCGTGATGCGTGTACGGACCATGCTGGCGAGCACGCTCGTCGTGGCAACGGCGGCCGCGACTCTCACCGGATGCTCCTCCTCCGAGGAGGGGGAGGCGAAGGCCAAGCCGGAGGAGATCGCGCGGACGTTCTACAAGGCGTACGCAGCTCGGGACTGGAAGACGTACTGCGGGCTGATGACGGCGACTGCGCAACGAAGCGAGATCAAGTCCTACACGGACTCCGATGACACCCTTCCGCGAACTTCTGCCCGCAATTGCGTGAAGGCTCGTGGCTCGATCGGGGGCGGCGAGCGCAAGGCGCCGCACCACACCTACCGGACCGGCGAACCGGTCGAGGTGCCGGAGAGCCCGGAGCACGACGCGGGCGTGGGCATCTGGATCTCGAAGCAGCGGCACGACGAGTCCTCCGGCGAGACGCGTACCACCGGCCTGGTGCTCAGGCTGGTGCGGCAGAAGGACGAGTCGTACAAGGTCGATCAGAGCGAATCCCTCCACGACAGGACGTCCACCGACGATGCCTCGGTCATCCGCCTTCTCCAGGAGGGCAGTTGATGAGGAAACGCACCCTGGCCATACCGGTCGTGGGCGCGCTCGTGACGCTCGTGGTGCTGAGCAACGCCGCCTACGCCGCCGGTCCTCCGGGGGAGATGGATCCGACCGGTCTGGGCGGGCTGATTCCCGAGGCCGTTCCGCCCCCGGGCTCCGGCAAGACCCTCTACGAAGCGTATCCCGACGCCAGCGCATGGAAGCTGGACAACGAGTTCGGTGACTGGGACCTGATCGACAAGTTCCTCGGCGGGATCAACTCGCTGCTGATGGCGGCGATCGTGCTCATCGGCCGGGCCTGTGTGGTCATCACCCAGTGGGCCTTGCTGGGCGCGTCCGTTCCGGAGCTCAACGCGCCGATCACCAAGGCGGTGGGCGGGGCGGCCGGGGCCCTGGTGCCCACCCTGCTGCCCGCGGCGCTGGTCGTCGGCGCCCTGGTCGCCTATGGCAACAACAAACGGGCCAACGGCTCCGCGCTGTCGCAGATCGGCTGGCTCTTCGCCTCGGGCGTTCTGGCGATTTCGCTGCTGACCAGCCCGGGCGCCTGGGTGGACGGCATCAACTCGGTCCGCAACATCGGCAATGACGTCACCTTCAGCGTCGCCAGCGCGGGCATCGGCGATCCCGGGAACACCCCGATCAAAATGGACCGCCCGCCGAACTTCGACGCCGTGCCCCGGTGCAAGGACGATGACAAGAGCGACTTCTGCACTTCGCTCGTGAAGTGCCAGAAGGAGGTGAAGCACGCCAAGGACAAGGCCGCGCGCGAGGCCACCCAGGCCCGCTGCGACAAGCTCAGCGAGCAGCAGCCCAAACGGGTCGCCATGATGCGCAAGGCCGGCGACGCCGTCTGGCGGACCTATGTCGTCTACCCCTGGTGTCTCGCCGACTTCGGCAGCGTCGAATGGTGCCAGTACGTCGGGGAGGAAACGCTCAAGAAGTCCGGCGAGGAACGGGGGAAGTATCTCTCGGACCACATGAACGACGACGAGGACACCGATGAGTTCGCCGGCAGCAAGTCCGTCGACTGGCGGCAGGGACACATCCCCGAAGGGCGGTTCGGCGTCCTGCTGCTGTCGATGATCTCGATCCTCATCTACGCGGTCCTCGTCCTCACTCTCGCGTTCGCCTCCATCGCCTCGCTCCTCGGGGCGCTCATGCTGCTCATCGCCGGGGTGATCTTCGCCTGTCTCTGGGTGATCCCCGGGAAGCCCCGGCAGTGGGGCGTCAAGTGGTTCGACGCCCTGCTCGGGATGGTGCTCCAGTCCTTCGTCGTCACCCTGGTCCTCGCCTGCCTCCTGATCATCACCACGGTATGCACCCAGGCGGCCGGTGACCTCGGCTGGTTCGTCGCCTCCGGACTCTCCATCACCGCCGGTCTGGTCGCGTTCAAGTTCCGTCGGATGGTCGAGACCATCGTCGGCTCGATGAGTGCCGCCGGGCCGGAGGCGGCGATCGGCGGGCTGCTGGCCGCCAAGGCCGTCGGCGGAGTGGCCCAGCGGGCCCGGACCATCGGCGGCAACGTCAAGCGCAACGTGGGCCGGATGGCCAACGACCGGTGGGACACGCTGGCCCGGGAACGCGGTGGGACGGCGGCCGGCGGGGCGTCCGGTGGGCCGTCCGGCCCGGGCAGGGGCGGCGGACTACCCGGCGGGCCGAACAAACCCCTGCCGCCTCCGGGCAGCGCCCCGCCGCCGCTCGCCGCCGGGAACCAGCGGCAGGCACAGCTCGGGCGGAACCGCGGCCAGGTGACCGCGGAGCGCCCGGGCGGTCCCGCGAAGGGCGACGGCCGCGGCCGGTCGTACCGGCAGGGCGAGCGGGGAGCCTCCCCGGTGCGCCCGCCGAGCCGCAAGTCGGTGCCGGTCAGCGTCATCCAGCCGAACGCCCGGCTGCACCGGTCCGCGGAGCGGAACAAGAACAAGCCGGGTCCCCCCGGCAGCGGAAGCGCCGGGAAAGCGGGCAGGGCCGCGGATACCGGGCGGAGCAACCCGGCGGCGCGGCGCAGGCCGTACGACGCCCCGTTCCGGCCCGTCGTGCCGCACCGGCCGCCGCAGAGCGGGCAGACGTCGCCGCCGGTCCGGCCCGCGCAGCGGTCCCGCCCCGGCGCAGGTGGCCGGCCCCGCCCGGGCTCCGGCAATCCGCCATGGGGCGAAGGCTGACCGAGCCGCCCGGCCCACCGCCGGCGGCAGCGCCCGACGCTGCCGCCGGTGCCGTCCCCTCCCACGCCCGTCAATGACGGTTCGACGATGGAGAAGCCATGCCCGCGGATCCCCGCGAACCCGACCACGCGAAACCGAAGCCGTCCACCCCGGAGGACTGGCGTGAGCTGCTGAAGGCGCAGTACGACTACCCCGAGGACCTGACCGGGCCCGACAGCGGCCGCAAGGCGCGCAAGGCCGCCCGCAAGGGGTGGCGCGCCGCCGACCGGGAGGCGCGGCGGCAGTACGTCCGCGACCTCCGCGAGCGGGAGCCCGCGACCCCCGGTGGCATCATCGTCATCGTCGTCGCGCTGCTGGTGGTCGGCGGACTCGCCTCACAGGTCTTCCCCGGATCCGGTTACGACGACCGGACGACGGTGAGTACCGGAGGGGCACCCAAGCCGCCCGCCCCGGGGGACGACGGTCCCGCCGGGGCGCCGGACTCACCTACCCCGAGCGCCTCCCAGTCCTCGACCGAGGCAGTGGACCGGCAGAACCCCGACCGCGTTGCGGAGGCGTACCTCAAGGCGTTCCTCACCCGGGATCCGGTCGAGGACCAGGGCCACGAGGCATCCGTCCGCCGTGCCTCTCCCTGGATGACGAGTGCGCTCCGGGACAACCTCGTCGAGCATCCGGACCCCGCCTACACGAAGTTGGTCATCCTCGGGGGCGTGGCCACCGTCAAGCACGTGACGGTGGAGAAGGCCGGTACCGACCTGCCGGGCGATATCCCCAAGGCCCGGGTCTACCGGGCGGCCACCAGCCGGATCGCGGTGAAGGCCGAGAAAACCACGATCCAGACCCGCGAACTGCACCTGGAGATGCTCTACCGGGATCACGGCTGGGTCGTCTCCCGCATCCTCGACCTGGTGCGGCCCGGTGAAGGGACGTAACGCGGTCCAGCTCGCCGGCGGTCTCGCGGGCCGTGCGGCGGGGCTGAAGTTCGGTGTCGTTGGCGCCGTGATCTTTCTGGCGATGCTGCTGATGCTCGGAAGTTTCGCCGGACCGGGGGACGCCGAGGCGTCTGATGGCGACTGCGCCGGGCAGACCGACGACGTAGAGGTGCCGACCGGCCCCGCCGGCTCGAAGGAGCAGGTGGAGAACGCGAAGATCATCGACAAGGTCGCCGCGCACCGCAAACTCCCGGGCCGGGCGACGCTCATCGCGCTGATGACGACGCTCCAGGAGTCCGGGATGCGGAACATCAACTATGGCGACCGTGACTCGGTGGGCCTCTTCCAGCAGCGCCCGTCGGCGAACTGGGGCAAGCGGGAGGACCTCGTCAAGCCCGAGTACGCGGCGAACGCCTTCTACGGCGGGCGCGGCCAGGGACGCCCGCGAGGCTTGGTGGACATCAAGAACTGGCAGCGCCTGCCGCTCGGCGTGGCTGCCCAGAAGGTCCAGGCCTCGGCCTACCCCGATCTCTATGCGCCGCACGAGAAGGAGGCCCGCCGCATCGCGGAGAAGGCGGGCATCGATCTGGCACGGGCCGGCAGTGCCGGTGGCGGGGACGCCGGTGGCGGGGACGCCGCCGAGGACGAGGACACCTCCTCCGGCTGCGAGGACGGCGGCGGAGAGAAGCCCGGAAAGCCGGGGGAGCCGTTCCACGACGGCGACGCGGCCTGGCCCGACAAGGTGCGCAACCGGCGGTCCACCAAGGACGCCATCGCCTGGGCGAAGAAGGAGGTCGACGGTCATGCCGAATGGCAGCGGCTGTGCCTGGCCTTCACCGCCCGCGCCTACGGCTGGAACTTCTCGGGCACCGGGTACGCGGTGGACCTGTACCGCAAGGAAATGCCCAAGGACATGCGGCACGACGGCGACCGCAAACCGCCGCCCGGGGCGCTGATGTTCTGGGACACCGGAAGCCGGGCCGGCCACGTCGCGATCTATATTGGTGACGGCATGATCGCCAGCAACGACATCAAACGACCGGGACACATCGACGTCGTCGATGCCACGGACATCGAGTCGGTGTGGGGGGCCACGTACCTCGGTTGGTCACCGCCCTACTACCCGCACGCCGGGTGAGGCCACGTGCCCGCAGATCGGCCCGGGCCGGCAAGGAGTGAGAATCGCATGCCCGCTGCTGTCGACCCCTCGACGGTCCCCCCGTCGCCCGTTCTCACCATTGTGCTGATGACCGACGGGTCCGTCAGCGTGGACGGCGACCCGGTCCCGCCGGGCGACGATCCGCGCGCCGCGGGGCTGCGCGAGGCGACAGTGAAAGCCGCGTTCCTGGGACGGCCTGTCCGGGTCAACGCCAAGGAGCCGGACGGCTCGCTCTGGCCGCTGGTCGTCGGGCCCGACGGTGCCGTGACGGCGGTGGAGAGCCCGCACCCGGTGCCCCGCCCCGCCCAGGAGTGGAACGCCGCCCCGTCGCCGGAGTACGCCGCGTACTGGGACCGGATCCGCGCGGCCGAGGGCCGCGGCGACCTGCCCGCCGCGGTCGGGGAGGCCGCCGAGCTGGTGGCGGAGCTCGGCCGGCGGTTCGGCCCGGACCACCCGCAGACCGTCAACGCCCTCCATATGCAGGCGTATCTGGCCCTCGTCGCGCGGGACCACCCGCAGGCGAGCTGGCTGCACGTCCAGGTCGCCCTGCGCCGCGTCGCCGCGGCGGCGCCGCACGACGCGACGCTGCAGGTGGCCCGGAACGCGTATGCGGCGTGGAAGGAAGTGGCCGACCCCGCGACCGCGGTGCACATCGGCGGGGAGGTGCTGGCCATGTGGAAGGCGGTCGCGCGCACGGAGAAGGACCAGCGCATGGTCCGGCGCACCGAACAGCGCCTGGCGGACCTCACCGGGCGGCCGCCGGTGGGGTAGCGGTGGGTGAGGCTCCGCGAGGAAGCCTCACCCGTGCGGAGCGCCTCAGAGGCGCGGGCCCTTGGGTGCCTGTCCCAGGCTCTGCTGGGGCAGTTCCGCCGGTGACGGGGACGGCGCGGGCTCCGGGGTGCCCGGCTTGAGTCGGTCGAGGGGACTGGGCCCGTCGTCCCTCAGGAGCTCGGACAGATCCTCGCTGACCTCGGGGCTGAGCTCCGGGCCGGGCTCCTGGCGGGTGGGGTCGGCCTTGGCCGCGTTCTCCGTCTTGAGCTCCGCCTCCATCGTGCGGACTTCTTCGACGATGTGGGAACGGACGTTGGGGTCGAGGGTCGCGCGGACCTTGCGCTCGGCGAGCTGCTCCACACCCGGCGGAATGTCGATGTCCCGGTAGTACTCGTTCTGCAGGATGTCGGAGGCGGCCTCGTACTCCTTGGCCAGGTCCCGGTTGCCATCACTGATCTCCTCGAAGTGACCCGAACGGGCCAGTTCGTAGAGCTCGTGCGTCTCCGACTTGATGCGGAAGCTGTCGGGGGTGTGGAACTGGAGCTCGAACTTCTCCTGGGTCTCCGCGTTCTGCCACGAGGTGTTGATGCCCTTGTAGACCGGGTCTTCCCAGAGGTTCTGCTCCTTGCCGGGGATGGGTTCGTAGCCCTGTTCCCGGAGTTGCTCGTAGGCCTGCTTCGTTCCCTCCGTGTACGTCTCGGGCGGGAAGCTCAGCGTGTAGCGGTTGAGGTCCTCGACCTTCCGGGCGGTCGATTCGACACTCTTGCGATTCCGGACCCCGGCAGCTGCCTTCCGCTGGAAGGAACCGAGGGTCTTGAGTGAGTGCTCAAGCCCCTCCAGCCGGCTGCCGTGGGACTCGGCCGCACTCTGTTGGATGTTCTTCATCAGGCCGTCGAGACGGTTGCGAGCCGACCGTGCTTGCTCCCAACGGTCGACGACGACCTGATTCTGTTCCGGGGTGAGCGTGAGATGCGATTCCGCGCCCTCGCCCCGCCAGCCCCCCGCTGAATGGTCGCTCACAGCTCAGTGGTCCTCGCGACTCCGCTCATCTCCTGGACCAGCCGTTCGGCTTCGGAGGGGGTGATCTCCACCAGATGCGGGAGGTCGGAGGCACGTGAGTGGAAGTACTCGAAGACCACTGTTGTCGGCCCCCAGGTATCGTCGATCTGGAACGATTCGTCGTAGCGGCGCTCCGGGCTCTCACGTCGGCGTACGACCGTGGTGGGCTTTTCCCCGTCCCGCCAGTCGGCCTCATCCGCGTAGTGGGCCCAGTAGATGACCCAGCCCTGCCGGTCGGCCTCCAACTCCTGGGCGCGCTCGGGGCTCACCGGGTGGAGCTTTTCGGGCAGGGGCGGGTGCTTGACGTTGGTGTCCCTGATGTTGTGCCACTGCCAGTCGAGCAGCGAGAGGTACTCCCACTCGTCTCCCCGGCTGCGCCAAAGGTCGGCGGGCCGCTCCCGCTCATAGCCCACCGTCATGGTCACGAAGTACTCGTACGGAACGGTCATGTCTCGCTGCTCCTCCTGCTCGCGGCGTTCGTCGTGCTCGCTGCATCGATTCTCGTGGCGAGCGCCGCCGGGTCGGTGGGTCTCCCCGGCCGGTCCGGGGCATGGTCGCTCTCACAGCTCTTGAACATGTAGTGCTGCCGGATCCGTTCGAGCGTCGGCCACAGCCACATCTGGTGCCAGTACGCCATGTCCGGCCCGGTGCCTGCCGACTGGGTGTCCGCCTGCGCCGCGGCGCACCAGGCGGCCCGCAGTGCGGCGAGTTCCTCGGCGACGCCGCCGTGGGCCGGCCAGCAGGGCCAGATCCGCAGGTTGAGCTGCGGTGCGTAATGCGCGCTGAGCCAGTCGACCCAGGCCGCCAGGTCTCGCCAGTCCTGCTCGGTCGCGCGGGCGGACCAGGGGAGCGCGGTGCCCGGGTCCGGGGTCGAGCCCTGCCGGGCCCCGGTCGCCCGGACTCCGCCCGCCGCCGGGCCTCCGCCGGCTTCCAGGGCCTCGAGCCTGCGCAGTACCCCGGCGAGGATCTGCTCCAGTTCGCCCTGGTCGCTCTTCACCCGGAGGGCGAACTTCTTGACGAGCTGTTCCAGCTGCTCCCGGTGCGCCTGCTGGGCCGCGGCGTCCCGCTCCAGCCGGTCGATACGGGAGAACGTGCGGACGGGGTCCACGCGCGCGGCCCCCGTGGGGCCCGTTTCAGGGGAGTCCTTCTCCGTCATCTCACACCTTCTCGACGGGACCGGCCGGGCCGATCCGGCGTGCCCGGGTGGCCTGTTCGGCGGCCCGCAGCTGCTGACCGTCCCGGCGGCGGTCCCAGGATTCGAGTTCCGCGATGACCCCGGGCGCGCCGCGGAACAGCAGCAGAGCCTGGCCGTTGGGCAACTGGCGGATCTCCTCGGGGCGGAGAATGCGCCGCTCCCGCTCCGACTCCGATGTGGTGTGGGCGAAGAGCCGGTTGGACTCGCGCGAGGTCGAGATCTCCTTGATGTCGGTCTCACCGACGAGTTCGGAGAAGCGCCGCAGCGCCTCGACGTCCTTGAGCCCGCCCATCACCAGCGTCGCGGCCGCGTTGTCCAGCAGGGTGTCCGCCTCCTGCTGCCCCCACCGGAGCACCGCCTGGGCCAGCGACTGGAGAGCGTAGACCAGGTGGATGCCGTAACCGCGGGCGTCGGAGGCGAGCGAGGGGAGCTTGGGCAGCGGCGCGACGTTGGCGACCTCGTCCAGGACCAGCCGGAGGAAGGGGTCGAGCCGGCCGGACGGCAGCCGGGGTGCCCGCCGCTTCGCCGCGTCGACGACCTCGCCGAGCAGCATGGTGGTCAGCGGCGAGACGTTGGTGGAGGCGTTGGAGTCGCTGATCAGGACGAGGGTGTCGCAGGAGGCCACGAAGTCGTCCGGCCGGAAGACCGGGACGCCCTCCTGCGGGGTGACGCAGCGGAGCACCTTGCGCAGCGCGAGAGGTTCGATCTGCGCGGCCAGCGTCTGACGGGTGGAGGCGACCGTCTCGTCGGCGCCGGTGGAGACGGACCGCAGCAGGACGTCCCAGCCGGGCTCCGCGTCCGGGTGGTCGGTCAGGACGGCGCGCGGCTCGTTCGCGTTCTCCAGGTTGGTGGCCCACCGCAGCACGTGCTCGATGGTCCGGCCCTCGAGGGCGGCGGCGTGCAGCAGCCGGGTCAGCGCGGACGACGCGGTCTGTCGGAAGAAGCCGGCGTTGGTGGACGAGCCGTCGTCCGCACCCATACCGACGGAGAACGACAGGGCCCGGGAGGTGGCGGTTTCGCCGTCCTCGCAGCCGGCGACCGGGTCCCATACCATGCGTTCCGGCCAGCCGACGGTGTCGAGAGGGTCGAAGACCCAGACCTTCCCGTGCCGGGACCGGGGCTCCGCGATGACGTCGAGGACGTCGGCGCGGGTCGAGGTGACGACCAGGGGGCCGGGGGTGTCCAGACAGGCGGGGATGACGACGGTGCGCGACTTGCCCGCGCCGGAGGGCGCGATGACGGCGACCGAGTCCTCGGGCGTGGCGATCAGCGCCTGGCCCGTACCGAGCTGGCGGCCGAGCTGCCAGCCGACCTCGCGCAGTTCGGCGCGGGCCGCGGCGCGCGCGTCGTACCGCCCGTCGGACCGGGCGAAGGTCGTCGCCCGGGTCTGCGCGGCGGCGGCCCGCGCCCGCCGCTCGCCCAGGGCGTTCCGGGCCTCCGCGGCCGAGGCGAGTCCCTCACCGGCCCGGGAGCCGGAACGGGTCCTGCGTCGCCGCACGGCCAGGGACAACAGCAGCGCGGGCCCCAGCAGGAGGACGGCCCAGACGGTGAGGGTCACCGGGGTGGACGCGGGGCGGACGCCGGTGCCCAGCCCGGCCAGCGGCTCGTGGATTACCAGGGCGGTGAGTGTGGCCACGACGTCCGGCAGTTCGAGGCCGTCCGCTGTCGCCCACACGGCCAGATGCCAGGTGACGAATGCGGCCACGATGACGGCCACAGCCTTGACGATGGCGATTTCACCCTTGGGGCCGCCCCGTTCCTGCGTGCGGCCCAGTTCGCGTGTCCGTCCCACGTGTTCCCCCTCGCCCCGTTCCGGTCAAGATACTTGATCTTGGACGGATCGGGGCGGTGCCTCGGAGCTCCGGAGAACGGGAGTGACGCCCCGCTCGCGACCGGCCGGACCGGCCCGGCTGCCGACCCCGCTCCGTGACGGTCCCCACTCCTCGCGGTGGCGGGGCCCGCACGGCTCGCCCCGTCCGGCCGGGAGGCCGCCGTCCGGTCGGTTCGCCCGGAACGACCCTGACCAGCGGCATCGTGCCAGTATTCGCTGGCATGTACGGTTCGGTGGTGTGTCGAGCAGTCCGCCGGCCGGTCCGGCGTGCGAGATCCGCCTCCGAAAAACGAGTTACTGACGGGTACCCAAAGCCTTCCCCCCCGGAATACGCTCACCCGCATGACGGACTCGCAGGGCAGTACGCAAGGCACCGCACCCACCCCTCCCGGCAACCCGGTCTTCGCCACTCCGGCGGGCACCCGTACCGCGGCCGACGTGGTCACCCCGGAGCTGGTCGCCCGGCTCACCCGCGGTGTCACCGGATCCGGCCGGACCGCCAACCACACCCCGTTCACCGGGGAGAAGCTGGCCGACCTGCCCGAGTCCACGCCCGAGGAGGTCGCCGAGGCGTACGAGGCGGCCCGCGCCGCCCAGCAGGCGTGGGCGGCGACGCCCGTGCGGCAGCGCGCCGCGGTCCTGCTCCGCTTCCACGACCTGGTGCTCCGGCGCCAGGCCGAGGTCCTGGACCTGATCCAGCTGGAGACCGGCAAGGCCCGGCTGCACGCCCACGAGGAGGTGCAGGCGGTCGCCCTCGCGGCCCGCCACTACGGCCGCCGGGCCTCCGCCTACCTGCGCCCCAAGGGACACACCGGGGTGGTGCCCACGCTCACCAAGGTCACCGAACTCCGCCAGCCGCGCGGCGTCGTCGGCCAGATCGCCCCCTGGAACTACCCCCTCGAACTGTCCGTCGGTGACGCGCTCCCCGCCTTCGTCGCGGGCAACGCCGTCGTCATGAAGCCCGACACCGAGACCGCGCTCACCGCCCTGTGGGCCCGGGAGCTGCTGATCGAGGCGGGGCTGCCGGCCGGCGTCTGGCAGGTCGTGCTCGGCGAGGGGCCGGTGGTCGGCCCCGCCGTCGTCCGGCACGCCGACTACGTCTCCTTCACCGGCTCCACCCGTACCGGGCGCGAGGTCGCCCAGGCCGCGGCGGCCCGGCTCGTCGGCTGCTCCCTCGAACTCGGCGGCAAGAACGCCATGCTGGTGCTGCACGACGCCGACCTCGACAAGGCCGCCGCCGGCGCGGTGCGCGGCTGCTTCTCCTCCGCCGGCCAGCTGTGCATCTCCATCGAGCGGCTGTACGTCCACGAGTCCGTCGCCGACGCCTTCCTGGAGCGGTTCGCCGCCCGGACGAGGGCGATGCGCCTGGGCACCGCCCTCGCCTACGGCGCCGACATGGGCTCGCTGGTCTCCGAACGCCAGCTGGAGAACGTCGTCCGGCACGTCGAGGAGGCCGTGGCCAAGGGCGCCACCGTCGTCGCCGGCGGCCGGCCGCGCCCCGACGTCGGCCCGCTCTTCCACGAGCCGACCATCCTCGACGGGGTGGAGGCGCCCATGGCGGTCTGTGCCGAGGAGACGTTCGGCCCGGTCGTGTCGGTGTACCGGTTCAGCGACGAGGACGACGCCGTCGAGCGCGCCAACGCCACGCCGTACGGCCTCAACTCGAGTGTCTGGACCCGGGACGGCCGGCGCGGGCGGGCCCTTGCCGCGCGGCTGCGCACCGGCACGGTCAACGTCAACGAGCTGTATGCCGCCGCGTACGGCAGCGTCGCGGCCCCGATGGGCGGCATGGGCGACTCCGGACTCGGCCGCCGGCACGGCTCCGAGGGCATTCTCAAGTACACCGAGGCCCAGACCGTCGCCCAGCAGCGGCTCATTCCGCTGGGGCCGTCCTTCGGCCTGGACGACGCCCAGTACGCGGCGTTCATGAGCCGGAGCCTGCGCGTGATGAAGGCTCTCCGCCTCCGCTGAGGGGTCCTTGCACGGTGCCGCGCCTCCCGGGCGGGCACCGTGCAAGGCCCTCCGAGGGGCCCGCGCCGACCTGCACGTTCCAACGGAGGTACCAGTGTCACAGGAGAACTCGGCCCACGACTACGACGTGATCGTCGTGGGCTCCGGCTTCGGCGGGTCGGTCACCGCCCTCCGCCTCACCGAGAAGGGATACCGCGTCGGCGTCCTGGAGGCCGGCCGCCGCTACACCCGCGAGGCACTTCCCAAGAACTCCTGGGACCTCCGGAACTTCCTCTGGGCCCCGGCGCTGGGCCTCTACGGGATCCAGCGGATCCACCTGCTCAACAATGTCATGATCCTGGCAGGCGCCGGGGTCGGCGGCGGGTCGCTGAACTACGCCAACACCCTCTACGTCCCGCCGAAGCCCTTCTTCGACGATCCGCAGTGGGGCCACATCACCGACTGGCAGGAGGAGTTGAAGCCGTACTACGACCAGGCGCAGCGCATGCTGGGCGTACGGCTCAACCCCACGGTCACCCCCTCCGACGTCCATCTGCAGGCCGCCGCCCACCGGATGGGCGTGGGGGACACCTTCCACATGGCGCCCGTCGGGGTCTTCTTCGGGGACGGGAAGGACGCCGTCAGCGGCGAGGAGCCCGGCACCGCGACGGGGAAGCCCGGGGCCGAGGTCCCGGACCCGTACTTCGGCGGCGCCGGGCCGTCCCGCCGGGCCTGTACCGAGTGCGGCGAGTGCATGACCGGCTGCCGGCACGGCGCGAAGAACACCCTCAACGAGAACTACCTGTACCTCGCGGAGAAGGCCGGGGCGGTCGTTCACCCGATGACCACCGTGCTCGCGGTCCGGGAGGACGGCGACGGCGGCTACCTGGTCTCCACCGTGCCCACCGACCGCAAGCGGAAGCGCGGCACCCGGGTCCGCACCCTGCGCGCCGGCCAGGTCGTGATCGCCGCCGGCACCTACGGCACCCAGACCCTCCTGCACACCATGCAGGACAAGGGCCTGCTGCCGCGGATCTCGGAGCGGCTCGGCCATCTGACGCGGACCAACTCCGAGGCCGTGGTCGGCGCGATGACCGACGACCGCCGCTACCGCCGGAAGACCGGCGAGCCGAGGACCGACTTCACCCGGGGCGTCGCGATCACCTCGTCGATCCACCCCGACGAGAACACCCATATCGAGCCCGTCCGCTACGGCAAGGGCTCCAACTCGATGGGCGCGCTCACGGTCCTCCAGGTGCCGCACGGGGGCCGGGCGCCGCGCGTCCTGGCGTACGCCGGGAAGTGCGTACGGCACCCGCTGCTCACCGTGCGCTCGCTGTCCAACCGCCGCTGGTCGGAGCGGACCATCATCGGGCTGGTCATGCAGTCCCTGGACAACTCGCTGACCACGTACCGCAAGGAGAAGGGTCCGGGCAAGGGGCTGCTGACGGCACGGCAGGGCCACGGCGCCCCCAACCCGTCGCACATTCCCGAGGGCGCGGAGGCGGCCCGGCTGCTCGCCGACGAGATCAACGGCTTCGCGGGCAGCAACATCGGCGAGCTCATGGGCACCCCGCTCACCGCCCACTTCCTGGGCGGCTGCCCGATCGGCGAGGACGCGGACCACGGGGTCATCGACCCGTACCACCGGCTGTACGGGCACCCGGGCATCCATGTGGTGGACGGTGCGGCGGTCTCCGCGAACCTCGGCGTGAACCCGTCGCTCACCATCACGGCCCAGGCCGAGCGGGCGATGTCGCTGTGGCCCAACAAGGGCGAGGAGGACACCCGTCCGGCGCCGGGCGAGGCGTACGTGCGGCTGGCGCCGGTCGAGCCGAAGTCCCCCGTCGTGCCGGAGGCGGCCTTCGGCGCGCTGCGCCTGCCGGTGCTGCCGGTGCCCGCGGTGCCGCCGAAGAAGGGCGCTCCGGCGGCGGACGCCTGAGCGGCGCGGGGGCGGGGACACTTGAGCGGGAGCCCGGTCGCGGACGCTTGAGAGGCGCCCGGCCAGGGACGCTTGAGTGGGCGCCCGGCCAGGGACGCTTGAGTGGGAACCCGGCCGGGGCTTGGGCGACAGGGGGCGGCGGGCGGCGCTGACCGACCGCCCCCCGCCGCTGTTCGCCGCCCTCCGACGGAACGGCGAACCCGACGGAACGACGAAGGAGCCGCACCCCCCTCCGGTGCGGCCCCTTCCGGCGTGGCCGGGAGCAGTCCGCTTACGCGGCGCTCACCGGGCCCTCGGTCCGGCGGCGGCGCACCACGAAGACGGCGCCCGCGCCGACGACCATCGCGACGCCGCCGACGGTGGCGATCGTCGGCAGCAGCGACGAGGCGCCGGTCTCGGCCAGGTGGCCCTTCGGGTTGATCGCGGTGTTCCCGGCGGGCTTGGCCGGGATCGGCTTCCTGCCGCCCTGCGGCTTCGGCTCGGCGCCGGGGATCTCACCCGGCTTCGAACCGGCCGCGAGGATGTCGAACTCGTAGTAGCTCTTGCCCGCGGCGTAGACGCACTCGCCCTTGTCGTTGGCGTAGGCGCCGATGCTGATCGCGAAGCCCAGCCCGGCCGGGGCGGACGCGTCCACGCTCAGCCGCAGGTCGACGGAGAAGGACTCGTGCGGCCGCACGTCGGTGTAGCCGAGGTAGCCCGCGCCCTCGTCGTTCTCGTTCAGGGAGATGTCCTGCCAGGCACCGGACTCGGGGTCGCGGTACTGGAGCGTCAGGTGGCCGCTGCCGACGCCCCAGGTGTCCTCGTCGATCTGGGCGGCGAAGACGCCGAGGTCGACGCGCTGGTAGGCGGAGTCCGACGCGTTGGAGACGTCGAGCCGGAAGCGGTGGAAGCCGCTGCCCGCGACGATCTTCGAGGGCAGTCCGGAGAAGCCGGTGACGAGGCTGTCGTCGATCTGCGGCTCGTCGCTCTCGTCGCACTCCAGCGGGCCGTCGGTGGAGCCGGCCGTGGGCTCGGTCCCGGTGGTGGCCGTGGCGCTCGGCTTGTCCGTCGCGCCGGTGGTGGCGGAGGAGCTGCTGGACGGCGCGCTGCTGGACGGCGCGGGGGCCGACGAAGAGCTGCTCGCGGGCGCGGGCGCGGAGCTGGTGCTGCCCTCGGGGGCCGGAGCGGTGGAGGTGGAGCTCTCCGGAGCCGGCGCGGTCGAGGTGGACGCGGCGGGGTCCGGGGTCTCGCTGCCGTCGGTCGCGAACGCGGCGGGGGCGGCGAGCAGGGCGGCGGGAACGATGGCGGCCGTTGCGGCAGCCGTCGCCAGGGCGCGGCGGAGCTTCATGAGACCTCTTCGGGGTCCGGAGTGCTGCATGGGTGGCAGCACCGTCATGGGGAGGCCGTCGCGGTTGGGGGAGCGCGGTAGGGCCGTGCGTGTGCAGATAAGTGACCCGTAAAGGATCCGAAGGGTTGTGCGAAGATACTTCGACTTTCAAGTGATCTGGGTCACATTCCCGCGGGGTGCCTTTGATGCCCGCGGTGCGCCTGCTCCGCCGCATCCAGGAGGGGTGCGGGAGCCGGGCGGCCGGTGTTCGTACGCGCTCCGGCGCAGGAGGGCGGGCGGGAGTACGGTGCGGAGTGCGGCGAGAGCGGGGGAGAGCGGGGTGAGGGCGGGGTGAGGGCGTGACGGCACACGGAAGCGGCCGGCGCCCGGGCGTCCCCGGGAACCGGCCGTCCTTGGAGGCCGTGACCGGGCTGCTGTCCCCTGCCGACCGGTCACGTACCGGAGCGTGGTCCCACGACGCACACCGCTTGGGTCAGTCCTGAGCCAAGCCGCTCGGCACGTCACACGCTCCGGTGATTCCGCCCTGTTGCCACGGGCCCGATCGAACAGGGGCGGAGCCACGCGTGGTTCTCGCTGACCGCCCCTGGATGGCACGGACACCGAACTCAACGAAGGGGCCGCCCGCCCGGTCACGCGCCGTACGGGTGACCTGTGGCGCCTGCCGTACGACCTCCCTTCGATCATGAGCCGGGAGCCGGGAGCCGGGAGCCGGGAGCCGGGAGCCGGGAGCCGGGGCCCGGGGCCCGGGCCCGGGTCGGGGTCGGGAGGGACCGGCCGCGGGCCCCGGCGGCCCACCGGGTCGCCGGGGCGGACGTACGCCCTCAGACCCGGCCGCGGCACAGCTCCAGCAGCGTCATCGCCAGCGCGGTGCCCGGCTTCCCCAGCTGGCCGCTGTAGTGGTTCAGGATCTCCATCTCGCGGGAGAGGTTCACCCGCCGGCCGCCGGAGGTCATCCGGGCCTGCTGGATGGCCTCCGAGACGGCGATCCGTTCCTGGACGAGGCCGATGATCCGGCCGTCGAGATCGTCGATCCGGTCCCGGGCCCCGCCGATCAGGGCGGCGGCCTCGTCGGTCCCGGCTCCGGTGTCCGCGGATGCCGGGCCGTGCGTGGGGGCCGGTGCGGGGGTGGTGGTGACGGTGCTCATATCGGTGTCTCCTCGGGGTGCTCGCCGCCCCGAGCCGTCAGGACCGGAAAAGACAGAACGCCCCGGGCCTGTATCGGCCCGGGGCGCCTGGGAAGTCGCTTGTCAGTGGCTCAAGCAGCACGACCATGGCAGCCGGACGGGCCGGTGCCATAGGTAAAGACGAACGTCGTGTGCTGATGCATGGGAGCCAGTATGCCCGACCGCGGCCGCACCTCCCGGGAGGGCCCGGATGATGAGACGGGAGGGCGCGCCTCCCGCCCCCGTTAGACTCGGGGGCACCACCCCTGTACGACACCGCCGGAAGGCCGCCGAAGTGCCATCAGCGACCCGCCCCTCGTCTTCGCCGGAGGGAACTCCCGCCGCCCCCGACGCCGACCGCGCACCGGACACGGTCCTGGTCGTCGACTTCGGCGCGCAGTACGCCCAGCTCATCGCCCGCCGGGTGCGTGAGGCCCGGGTCTACAGCGAGATCGTCCCGCACACCATGCCGGTGGCGGAGATCCTCGCCAAGAACCCGAAGGCGATCATCCTCTCCGGCGGCCCGTCCTCGGTCTACGCCGAGGGTGCGCCGCACCTGGGCCGGGAGATCTTCGACGCGGGCGTCCCCGTCTTCGGCATCTGCTACGGCTTCCAGGCCATGGCGCTGGCCCTGGGCGGCACGGTCGACAACACCGGCGGCCGCGAGTACGGCCGTACTCCGCTGAACGTCACCCGCAATGGCTCCACCCTCTTCGAGGGCACCCCGGGCGAGCAGCCGGTGTGGATGTCGCACGGCGACGCCTGCTCGGCCGCCCCCGAGGGCTTCACGGTCACCGCGACCACGGACGGTGCGCCGGTCGCCGCGATCGAGAACGACGAGCGGAAGCTCTACGGCGTCCAGTACCACCCCGAGGTGCTGCACTCCACCCACGGCCAGCAGCTGCTGGAGCACTTCCTCTACCGCGGCGCCGGCCTGGAGCCGAACTGGACCACGCACAACGTGGTCGAGGAGTCGGTCGCGGCGGTCCGCGAGCAGATCGGGGACAAGCGGGCCATCTGCGGGCTGTCCGGCGGGGTGGACTCCGCGGTCGCCGCCGCCCTCGTCCAGAAGGCCATCGGCTCGCAGCTCACCTGCGTCTACGTCGACCACGGGCTGATGCGCAAGGGCGAGTCCGAGCAGGTCGAGAAGGACTTCGTGGCCGCGACCGGCGTGCAGCTGAAGGTCGTCGACGCGGAGCAGCAGTTCCTCGACGCGCTCAAGGGTGTCTCCGACCCCGAGGAGAAGCGCAAGATCATCGGCCGGGAGTTCATCCGGGTCTTCGAGAAGGCGGCC
The DNA here is from genome assembly GCF_057709105.1 of Streptomyces sp. bgisy100. Lineage (NCBI taxonomy): Bacteria > Bacillati > Actinomycetota > Actinomycetes > Kitasatosporales > Streptomycetaceae > Streptomyces > Streptomyces sp. bgisy100. The sequence continues at coordinate 68,456 of NZ_JBYITE010000019.1, read as the reverse complement.
TCGGAGATCGTCGCCGAGGCGGGCGCGCACGGCGAGTCGGTGGAGTTCCTGGTCCAGGGCACCCTCTACCCCGACGTGGTCGAGTCCGGCGGCGGCACCGGCACCGCCAACATCAAGTCCCACCACAACGTGGGCGGCCTCCCCGAGGACCTGCAGTTCCAGCTCACCGAGCCGCTGCGGAAGCTCTTCAAGGACGAGGTCCGGATGGTCGGCCAGGAGCTGGGCCTGCCGGAGGAGATCGTCCAGCGGCAGCCGTTCCCCGGCCCGGGCCTGGGCATCCGGATCGTCGGCGAGGTCACCAAGGATCGCCTGGACCTGCTGCGCGACGCCGACGCCATCGCCCGCGAGGAGCTGACCGCGGCCGGTCTCGACCGCGACATCTGGCAGTGCCCCGTGGTGCTCCTGGCCGACGTGCGCTCGGTCGGCGTCCAGGGCGACGGCCGCACCTACGGCCACCCGATCGTGCTGCGACCGGTCTCCTCCGAGGACGCCATGACCGCCGACTGGTCGCGCCTGCCGTACGAGGTGCTGGCGAAGATCTCCACGCGGATCACCAACGAGGTCGACGAGGTCAACCGCGTCGTCCTCGACGTGACGAGCAAGCCCCCGGGCACCATCGAGTGGGAGTGACCTCCCGCTAGCCGACAACGCCGACGCCGTCGCTCATTCGTTTGAGTGGCGGCGTCGTCGTTCGGCCTGGGGAGGCCGGCCGTACGGCCGAGAATCCCGCCAGGGGAGGAACCACGTCCGACGAACCACCGCGCCGGTCCGTGCCGTCGCACGCTCCGCGCCGGCCGGAACCACCGAGGGACGGCTGCACCGTGGACGACCTCTTCGGCCTGCCCGGCCTCCCGCCGCACACCGAGCTGATCGACGGGAGCCTGGTCTTCGCGAGTCCACAGCGGGCGTTTCATACGCTGGCGATGTACCTGCTGGAACACGGACTGCGTGCCACGGTTCCCGAGCGGCTCCGGGTGCGGCGGGAGATGACCGTGGTCATCGACCGGAGGCAGGGATCGGAGCCCGATCTCTCGGTGGTGCGCGCGGAGGCGGCGACCGGGCCGGATCTCACCGCCCATCAGGCTTCCGACGTGGTGCTGGCCGTCGAGGTCGTGTCGCCCGACTCCGAGAAGCGCGACCGGGAGCGCAAGCCGCAGCTCTACGCCCAGGCCGGTATCCGGCACTTCTGGCGGGTGGAGAAGGGCGAGGACGGCCGCCCGGTGGTCTACGTCTACGAGCTGGACGGCGGCACCAAGGCCTACGGTCTCGCGGGCATCCACCACGACCGGCTCAAGCTGACCGTGCCCTTCGACATCGACCTCGACCTCGCCGCTTTCGACACCTTGTAGAGCCGGGCACCGAGCTCGCCTCCTGAAGCCCGGCACAGGTGGTGGTGCCGGGCTCCGTCATGCCTGTGGCTCCGCCCCGCGCGGCTTCGGAAGGCCCCGGCGAGGTGCGGATCCGGTGAGAGCCCGTCCGGGCCCTGGTCTCCTGCGGTACCGGGCGGTAGCTTCCCTGGCACACGCCATGGACGAGGAGGTTCAGCCGCGATGCCGGAGCCGACGCCGATACCCACCGACCAGCTGCAGTTCGCGATGCCGCCGACCCACGCGTCGCTGGGGGACGAGCGGCGCCACCGCAAGGAACGGCTCACCGCCGCCCTCCGGCTCTTCGGGCGGTTCGGCTTCGAGGAGGGAGTGGCCGGGCACATCACCGCCCGGGACCCGGAGTTCACCGACCACTTCTGGGTCAACCCCTTCGGAATGTCCTTCAAGCACATCACCGTGAACGATCTGATTCTCGTCAACCACGAGGGCCAGGTCGTCGAGGGACGCTTCCACGTCAACCAGGCCGCGTTCGCGATTCACTCGCAAGTGCACCGGGCCCGGCCGGACGTCGTCGCCGCCGCGCACAGCCACTCCACCTACGGCCGTGCCCTCTCCTCGCTGGGCGAGCTGCTGGAGCCGATCACTCAGGACGTCTGCGCCTTCTACGAGGACCACGCCCTGTTCGACGACTACACGGGCGTCGTCGTGGACGAGGAGGAAGGGCGCCGGATCGCGAGCGCGCTCGGCCCGCACAAGGCCGTCATCCTGCGCAATCACGGCCTGTTGACGGTCGGCGACTCGGTCGACGCCGCCGCGTGGTGGTTCATCACCATGGAGCGGTCCTGCCAGGTGCAGCTGACCGCGAAGGCGGCGGGCAAGCCCGTCCGGATCGACCACGAGAGCGCCCTGCACACCCGGGAGCAGCTCGGGAACGATCTCGTCGCATGGATCAACTACCAGCCCCTGTGGCAGCAGATCACCCGCAGCGAGCCCGATCTGCTGGGCTGATCCTGCGTCCGAAGCGTGCCGATTGCGGCACAATTCCCTCTCGGTGACCGGGCGTTGCCGCGCGTGTGCGGCGAGAGAGGCAGGGTTGTCCCATGGCCGTGGAGACGGCGAGAGATGGATTGCCGGAGGGCGGCCACGGCGGCAGCTGTTCCTGCGGTGCCTGCCCGTACGGCGCCCGTGAGGGGCACCGGCGCGCGGTGGCCGCGTTCATCCGCCGGCGTGAGGAGCTGGCGGCCGGACAGGGGGTGCCCGGCGCGCTCGTCCACTCGGCCGGGGCCTCCCGGCAGTGGGTCGCGGACGAGCTGACGCGGTCCGCCCGCACCGTCGCCGAGTTCGGCCGGGCGGAGGGCCGCATGTGGCAGCGCCGCGGCCGGGGCGGCTTCCTCGGGCCGCTGGTCGGCGACGACAACCGGCTCTCGACGTCCCGGGCGGTCGCCGCGCTCTGGACCCTGGTCGCGGTGGCCGCGGTGCTCGTACCGGCCGGGCGGCTGGCCGTCTCCGGCGGCCGGTCCCGGCCGCTCGACGGACTGCGCATCGGCCACGGCGCCGCACTGCTGACCGTGGTGGCCCTGAGCTGTCTGCTGTCCGTCGCGGTGACGGCCGTGGTCCGGCAGCGGGTGCGGGCGAAGCGGCTGCAGAAGGTCGCCGCCGCCCGGCCGCGGATCAGGGACCTGGTGTCCGACGACGGAGGCCGCGGAAGCTTCGCCGATGTGCAGTATCTGCTGGTGACGGGCGCCGCGGCGGTGGTCGCCGCGGTGCTGCTGGTGCGCGAGCCGCAGCGGCTGCCCGCGCTGCCGTGGACGGTCGCGGTCCTGGTCGCCGTCTCCGCCGCGACGTATCTGGCCGCGGTCTGGTCGGAGGGCGGGCGGCCGGTCGTGCTGTCGGTCGTCCGGTCCCGGGAGGCCGGCGACCTGGACGGGCCCATCCGGCGCGGGGAGGACATCGAGATCCGGGGCAGCGGCTTCGTGCCGCCGGGCGCGGCGACCCCGGAGGCGCTGGCCCGGGTGGTGGTACGGATCGGCGCCGTGCATGTGAACGTGCCGCTGGTCCCGGTGGCCGGCGGTTTCGGCAACCCCACGGACGCGGTGCTGACGGTCCCGGTCCCGGCGGAGGTCGAACCGGGACGGGTGGACGTCCAGGTGATCACCGCCGCGGGTGCCGAGACGAACCGCTGCACCATCGACGTGGCCGACGGCTGAGCCGGCCTTCTCCGGGGCGGGCGGCAGGCGCGTCGCGGCAGCTGCGTCGGCAGCTGCGTGGGCCGGATCGGCAAGGGCGGTGCCCGTCCGGGTCGCGTGGCCTGGGACCGCTGCCCGGACGGGAGGCGCGGCTTGGCACCGCGCCCGGCCGGATGGCGGCTTGGCACCGCGCCCGGCCGGGAGGCGGGTGCGCCGCGCACCGGCTCGGTCCGTCCGGCCCTGGTGATCCATCCCCCTTGCCGCCGCCCCCGCTCAGCCCCTGCTCCACCGTGCCCCGCTCCGCTCCGCCCGTCGCTGCCCCGCCACACCCCACCCGCCCCGGCCCGGCACCGGCACGAGCAGCCACGATGCCGCTCGGACTGAACCCTCGCGGAGCCCCGTTCGTACCTCTCGCAGAAGTCCTCAGGCGTGGGGAGAATCGTGCCTGCACGGCACCGAGGAGGCGGACGGTATGGCTCATACGGATCTGGACCGCGTGATCGCACGAGGGCCGGACGGGCGGCGCGGCCCGGAGACGCTGCGGGCGGTGGCCTCCCGGTACGCACTGCTGCCGCTGCGGGTCTTCCTCGGCGTCACCTTCATCTACGCGGGTCTGGACAAGCTGACCGACCCGGGCTTCTTCGCGGCCGGCGGGTCCGGCTCGGTCGGCGAGATGATGCGCTCGGCCCGGGACAACGCCGCGATTCCGGCCATGGTCGATCTCGCCCTCAAGAGCCCGGCCAATTTCGGATACGCGATCGCGGCCGGTGAGCTGGCGGTCGGCATCGGCACCCTGCTCGGCGTCCTCGCCCGCCTCGCCGCCCTGGGCGGCGCGCTGATCTCGCTGAGCCTCTGGCTGACGGTCAGCTGGCAGACCCAGCCGTACTACTACGGCAACGACCTGATCTACCTGATGGCGTGGCTCCCGCTGCTGCTCGCGGGGGCATCGGTGCTCTCCGTCGACGCGCTGCTGGCCCGCCGCCGACGGCGGTCGCCCTGGCGGTAGGCAGGTAGAGGCCGGCAGGCGGGGACGGCCCCGGGGCGCCGGACGACGCCCTCCGGGGCCGGAGACGCACGTCGGCGCGCCGGACGACACACCTTAGGGCCCGTGCTGCACCTTGGCGCCGGAAGGTGCGCCCCCGCTCCGGAGGGTGTGCGCGGCCGGGCCCGCAGGAGCCGCCGGAGCCCCGGCCGGGGCGCAGCCGCAAGGGGGACATGCCGCACCACGCCCCGCATGCCCGGCTTCGGGGGCTACGCGGAGGCCGTCCTGCCGGATAAGGTCCGTGATCGACGCCGAAACCTTTCTTCACGGGTTCCGCGCTCGACGCGCCCCCATGCCCAGGAGGTCCCATGCTCCGCAAGCAGGTTCTGAGGCCGGTCACGACGGGTCTCGCACTCGCTCTCGCCGCCACCGTCGGACTTCCGTGGACGGCAGCGGCGCATGACGCCTCGTCACCGCGCACCTCCCGGGCCGAGTGCCCGCAGCTGAGCAAGGATCTGCCCTGGTACGGCGGCAACCGCGCGAAGCTCCAGCGGATGATCGACGAGCGCGGCTCGTGTTCCGCTAAGTCCCGCAGCGGCGCCGGGAAACCCGTCGCCGCGTTCGACTGGGACAACACCATCGTCAAGAACGACATCTCCGACGCCACGCTCGCCTGGATGCTCAAGCACGACAAGATCCTCCAGCCGACGAGCTGGCGCGCCACCAACAAGTGGATGACCGCGGCCGCCCACCGCGCGCTCACCCGGGCCTGCGGCACCTCCGTCCCGGTCGGCCGTCCGCTGCCGACCTCGACGGACACCGGCTGCACCGACGAGATCCTCGACATCTACGAGGGCGCGAAGACCTCGGCCGGGGACACCGCCTTCAGCGGGGTGTGGAACCACCGGCGGACCGTGCCCGAGTACGTCTGGATCACCCAGCTCTTCGCCGGGCACAGCCCCGCCCGGCTCACCGAGTTCGCCCGGAAGGCGCGCGCCGAGAACCTCGCCGCCCCCGTCGGCTCCGTGCAGAAGGTCGGCACGCACGACTGGGCGGGCTATGTGCGCTACTACGAGCAGCAGTTGGATCTCATCCGCACGCTCCGCAAGGCCGGGTTCGACGTGTGGGTGGTCTCCGCCTCCGCCGAGCCGATCGTCCGCGCCTGGGCTCCCGGCGCCGGGTTCACGAAGAACCGCGTCATCGGCATCCGCAACGTCGTGCGGGACGGCCGTCTCACCACCGGCGTCCAGGGGTGCGGCGACGTCAAGGACGACACCCGCGGCGAGGCGCTGACCTACATGGACGGCAAGCGCTGCTGGATCAACAAGGGGATCTACGGCATCAAGGGGGCCGAGGCCTGGCGGCAGCAGGACCCGGCGCACCGCATCGCCTTCGGCGCGGGGGACGCGGAGACCGATGTCACCTTCGTCGACGACGCCACGGCCGGTCACCTGGTCATCAACCGGAACAAGACCGAGCTGATGTGCCGGGCCTACGACAACGCCGACCGGCGGTGGATCGTCAACCCCATGTTCATCGAGCCGAAGAAGCGGCAGTCGGCGCCCTACCGGTGTGCGACCGAGGGCTACATGAACACCGACGGCGTCGAGGGCCCGGTGCGGCGCCCCGACGGCTCGGTCGTCCCCGACCAGAAGGACCGGGTGTTCCCGAAGGGGACGGCCCGCTCGTAACGGCTCGCTCGTAACGGCCTGCTCGTGACGGCTCGCTCGTGACGGCTCGCTCGTCACTGGGCTCTTGGCGGCCTGCTCGTGACGGGCCGCCGGCTCGTGACGGGGCCGGACCGCGAAGCGGCGACGGCGCACGGGGCCGGCCGCTTCGGCGGTCCGGCCCCCGGCGCCCGGCCCTGGCCCCGGCACCTGGCCCTGGCCCCGCCCCCGGCCCCCGCCCCCGCTCATGCGCGGGTGCCCGGCGCTGGTGCGCCGATGCCCGGTGATCCGGGGGAGGGGCGCCGGATCACCGGGCCCCGGGGCTCCTCAGCCGCGTTCGCCGCGGCCGGTGCCCAGGTACACCGAGGCCAGGGCCGCGAGGGACAGGCCGCCCACGACGACCGGGATCAGCACCCACAGCGCGGTCTCCCAGACGTCCGTCGCGTCCAGGACCCGGAGCAGACCGGCCGTCAGCAGGACCAGGCCCGCGATCAGCTTCCCCGGTTCGAGGTCATGGCGTCGCACGGACCACCTCCACCTGGCCGACTCCGGCCTCCACGTCCAGTTCGACCGTACCCCGCGCCCGGCTGTCCTCCGCGGGCTGGAGGGTGACGCTTCTCTCGATGTCGGGTGCGGAGTCGGCGTCCCCCGGGCCGTCCCCCGGCAACCGGAGTTCGCCCACACCGACTTCGGCGTGCAGCCGCACCGTGGCACCGTCCGGGACGATGACTTTCAGACGGCCGAACCCCAGACTCACCCCGGTGGCGATCCGCTGGCCCTTCCGCAGCTCCACCCGGGACAGGTCGAGGGTGCCCGAGCCGGTGCCGAGTTCGTAGCCGGGCCGGACCGCCGCGGCCGTCGCCGGAGTCCAGGACCGCTGCATCCAGTCGGTTGTCACGCTCTTCGGCAGCGCCGCCACCGCCGCCATCAACGCGCAGGTCAGCAGCGCCATGGCGATTGTTCCGGCGCCGGTCCGGCCGAACCGGGAGCTCAGCGCCGTCCCGAGGCCGAACACCCCGAGCGCGGCGGCCAGACCCAGCTCCAGCGTGGTGCCGAGCGGCCGGGCGTCCCAGGAGAGGGCGACCACCACCGTGCAGGTGGCCGCGGCGAGCAGGAAGATCCGGCCGCCGATGCCGTTCCGGCCGGGGGCGGGTTCCTTCGTCTCCCGCGGGACGTCGGCCGGGCCCCACAGATACCCGGTGCCGGTGGGCCCGCTGGTGCCGTCCTTGGTGATGGGATCGCGCCACCAGGACGGAGCGCCCGGCGCGGGCGGCGCGGTGGTCTCGGGCGGCGCGACCCCGTGCGCGGGGGCGTGCGGCGGACTTCCGGCCGCCGTACGGGCGGTGGACCGGTCTGCCGGGCTCTCCCGCTCGGTCCTGCGCCGGTCCTGCGACCGGTGCGCCGCCCCGAGCACCGCGGCCGACAGCATCGCCGCGAACACCAGCACCGGGCCGTTGTCCAGCATCGACAGCAGCAGCCCGCAGCCGACGAGGGCGCACAGCACGGCCGTCAGCGCCGGGCCCTCGACCCGGCCGGACAGCATCCGGCGCAGCTCGTTCTCGTCCTCCCCGTCGAGCGGGATCATCAGCCAGGCGAATCCGTACGCCAGCAGCCCGAATCCGCCCGCGACGGACAGCACGGCCAGGACCACCCGGAAGACGACCGGGTCGACGTCGTAGTGGCGCCCGAGGCCCCCGCACACCCCGGCCACCACCTTGCCGCCGCGGCTGCGCCGCAGCGGCGGACTCGGGCGGGGGCCGGGCGCGGGCGGCGTTCCGGCGGCGGTCTGCTGGTCGTTCATTGCTCCATGGTGACGGTGCGGGGAGGCGCCGTGCACCGGGAGCGACCCTGGCCGAACCCTGATATCCCCCCTGGGGACGGGTGGGCGCCTCGCCGATATCGTGTCCGGGTCATGACCGGTGGGGGAAACAGAGGGGCGCATCGTGTACGGCGCGGAGTCTGACGAAGGACGGCTGGTTGCCGCGCGGTACCGGCTGCTCGAACGGATCGGCCGCGGTGGCATGGGCACGGTGTGGCGCGCCGAGGACGAGATGCTCGGCCGCCATGTCGCGCTGAAGAAGCTGCACGTGGCGCCGCACCAGACCGACGAGGAGCGCGCCACCCTCTACGAGCGCACCCGCCGCGAGGCCCGCAGCGCCGCCCGTATCACCCATCCCAACGTCGTGGTCGTGCACGACGTCGTCGACGACGGCGGCCTGCCGTGCATCGTCATGGAGTACGTGCCGTCCCGGACGCTCTCCGAAGTCCTCAAGGAGGACGGCCCGCTGACACCGGACGAGGTGGCCCGGATCGGCCGCGGCATGATCGCCGCGCTGCGGGCGGCACACGACGCCGGGGTGCTCCACCGGGACGTCAAGCCGGGCAACGTGCTGCTGAGCGAGGGCGGACGGGTCGTGCTGACCGACTTCGGCATCGCCATGGCGTCCGGCACCTCCACGCTCACCAAGACCGGTGAACTCGTGGGGTCGGTGGACTACGTCGCGCCGGAGCGGGTCCGCGGCGGGAGCCCGGGGCCCTCCTCCGACCTGTGGGCGCTGGGCGCGACGCTCTATCAGGCACTGGAGGGGCAGCCCCCGTTCCGCAAGGCCACGGCGATCGAGACCGCGTACTCCATCGCCGTCGACCCGCTGGAGCCGCCCCGTTCGGCCGGTGCGCTGGGCCCGCTCATCGAGGAGTTGCTGGCGAAGACCCCCGAGGGCCGGCCGGACGCTGTCGCCGTGGAGCGGCGGCTGCGGGAACCGGCGGCCGAGGCGGAGACGGCGACGGTCGACCGCACCCGGGTGCTCGACACGGACGCCGTGCCGGGGGCGGCGGCCGGTCACGGCACCGAGACGGGTACGGGAACGGGTACGGGAACGGGCCCGGGGACGGGAACGGGCCCGGGGACGGGAACGGGCCCGGGGACGGGAACGGGGACGGGAACGGCTACGGATGCGGGGCCCTGGGCCGCGCGGCCCTCCGGGAGCTTCGGGGCCGCGATCCCCGGCCCGCGCCATGAGGCCCCGGCGCCCGCGGCGGCCATGCCCGCATCAGCCGCGCAGGCACCCACCGGGACCACTCCCACCGGAACAACTCCTCCCGGAACCACCCCTCCCGGCATCACCCCTCCTGGCACCGGCTCTTCCGGAACCATCCCCTCCGGCACCACCACCACCACCACCGCCACCTCCTCCGGCCGGCGCCGCACCTGGCTGTGGGCGGTGGCCGGAGTGCTGGCCGCCGCGGCGGCGGTGGGCGGCACGATGATGGCGATGAACCACCCGGACTCCGGTGTGGAGGTGTCCCCCGGGAACACCCGTCCGGCCGACTCCGGGTCGTCGAAGGGCGCCGAGCCGTCGAAGGGCACCGAGCCGACGCCCGAGCCGTCCCCCGTCCCGCCGGGCTACCACCTGGTCAGGGAGAAGGAGATCGGCGTCTCCTTCCCGGTGCCCGACGGCTTCAGGCGGGATCCCAAGTCCACCCCCGAACAGCTCACCTACGTCGACCCGACCGGCCTGGTGGGGGTGCGGATCAATGTCATCGACTTCGCCAGCACCGACCCCCTGGCGCACTTTCGGAACGTCGAGTCCAATCTGAAGACCGACGACCCCAGTTACAAGCAGCTCCGCATGGACCGGACGAAGTACCGCGATGCGCCCGCCGCCGTCTGGGAGTTCACGCTCCAGGGCAAGGAGCGCAAGTTCCGGGCCATCGACCTCGGCTTCGGCCGGGTGGGCGGCAAGGAGTACGCGGTCTACCTGTCGGCCCCGGATCTGGAGTGGGCGAAGCACCGGCCCATCTTCGATCACGTCCGGAACGGCCTGCGGCTGCCGAAGGACGCGCTGTAGGAGCGTCGGCGGGCCCGCTGACCCCGACGGGTCCCGGGAACGGCTCCCGGGGCCCCTGGGGACCCGCGCTCCCGGCTCTGGGGACCCGCGCTCCCGGACCCTGGGGACCCGCGCTCCCGGACCCTGAGGACCACGCTCCCGGAACCGGGGACCCACGTGTCCGGGTGACGTCGGGGCCCTCGGGGGCCGAGTGCGGCGCAATGCCCGGGAACCCTCAGGGTCGACCCTGATGCCCCCGCCCCGTCCCCCATGTGACGATCTGGACCATGACCGCCGCCTCAGCCCGCACCGGAGGGCCGTACCCCCCGGCGTCCGACCCCGCCGACGAGCCCGGCGTGCGCAAGCTCTACCGCAGCGCCGAGGGCCGGATGCTCGGCGGCGTGGCCCGCGGGCTGGCCGGGCACCTCGGGCTGCCGGTCTCCTGGGTGCGCATCGTCTTCGTGGTGCTCTTCCTGGTCGAGGGCCTGGGGGCGCTGCTGTACGTCGGGTTCTGGTTCGTCGTCCCGCTCGGCGTCGGGGGCGTCGACAGCTCCCGCGGGCCGCACCTCGCGACCGGCGCCGACGGCCGCCGCCGCCTGGCCCGTAAGCCGGACAAAGGACAGCTCTTCGCCCTGCTCGCCCTGGTCGTCGGCCTGGCGGTCTTCGTGGACACGCTCCGGCTCGGCCGGGCCGTCGACGCCTACGTCTGGCCCGCACTGCTGATCGGCGCCGGTGTGGCCCTCTTCTGGCGGCAGGCCGACAACGCCCGCCGGGCGCACTGGATGGAGGTCGGCCGCAGCAAGCGCGTCCTGCCGGTGGTCCGCGGGGCGGCCGGGGTGCTGCTGGTCTGCCTCGGGGTGACCGGCATCGTGGTGATGCAGAGCTCGGCCAAGAACCTCGGCTCGGTGCTCCAGGCCTCGCTCGCCGTCCTCGTCGGCATCGCGCTGCTCGCCGGGCCGTACGTCGTCCGGATGACCCAGGACCTGTCCCAGGAACGCCTGATGCGCATCCGCGCCCAGGAGCGCGCCGAGGTCGCGGCGCACGTCCACGACTCCGTCCTGCACACCCTCACCCTGATCCAGCGGAACGCCGACGACCCCCGGGAGGTGGCGCGGCTCGCCCGCGCCCAGGAGCGGGAGCTGCGCGCCTGGCTCCACCGGCCCGAGGGCACCGGCCGGGACGCCACCGACAAGCCGCAGACCTTCGCGGCCGCGGTGCGCCGCGCCGCCGCCGAGGTCGAGGACCACCACGGGGTGCCCGTCGAGGTGGTCTGCGTGGGGGACTGCCCGCTGGAGGACCGGTTGGGCGCCCAGCTCCAGGCCGCGCGGGAGGCGATGGTCAACGCCGCCAAGTACGGTGGCGAGAGCGGGCCGGTCCAGGTCTACGCCGAGGTCGAGGGCCGCACGGTGTTCATGTCCGTACGGGACCGGGGCCCGGGCTTCGACATCGACGCGGTGCCGCAGGACCGGATGGGGGTCCGGGAGTCGATCATCGGCAGGATGCGGCGCAACGGCGGCACGGCACGGCTGCGGTCCGCACCGGACGGGGGGACGGAAGTGGAACTGGAGATGGAGCGTTCGCCGTGAACGGCGGCGGCAGCGGCAGGGGCAGCGGCGACAAGGGCAGCGTCGGCAAGGGCGGCCGCAGCGGTCCCGGCCCGGCGATCACGGCAGCCGCGGACGCGGCGGAGCGGAAGACGAGGGACGGACGATGACCGAGGGCACACAGGACGGCACGCCGGCGGACGGCCGGACGGTACGGGTCGTCCTGGTCGACGACCACCGGATGTTCCGGACCGGCGTACAGGCCGAGATCGGCCGGACGGAGAGCACGGGCGTCGAGGTCGTGGGGGAGGCCGCCGACGTCGACCAGGCGGTCACCGTCATCACCGCGACCCGCCCGGAGGTCGTCCTGCTCGACGTCCACCTGCCCGGCGGCGGCGGTGTGGAGGTGCTGAAGCGCAGCGCCGCCCTGATGGCCGACCCCGAGCGGCCGGTCCGCTTCCTCGCCCTGTCGGTGTCGGACGCGGCCGAGGACGTCATCGGCGTCATCCGCGGCGGCGCACGCGGCTACGTCACCAAGACCATCACCGGATCGGACCTGGTCAACGCCGTCTTCCGGGTGGCGGACGGGGACGCCGTCTTCTCCCCGCGGCTCGCGGGCTTCGTCCTGGACGCCTTCGCCTCGACCGACGCGCCGCCGGTCGACGAGGACCTGGACCGGCTCACCCAGCGCGAGCGGGAGGTGCTGCGGCTGATCGCGCGCGGGTACGCGTACAAGGAGGTCGCCAAGCAGCTCTTCATCTCGGTGAAGACCGTGGAGAGCCATGTCTCGGCGGTGCTGCGGAAGTTGCAGCTCTCCAACCGCCACGAACTGACCCGGTGGGCGACGGCCCGACGGCTGGTCTGAGCCGCCGGGCGAGCCCGTCGCAGCCGTCGGTCGGGCCCGCGCAAGCCGTCGGTCGGGTCAGTCGAAGCCGTCGGTCGGACCCGTGCAAGCCGTCGGTCGGGCCGCGGCGGGAGGGCACGGGACGGGGACATCGCGGGTGGGGCGGGCGGTACCGGTCCGTCTCGGACCCCGGTCTCTCAGATCTTGATCAACTCTCTGGCCGGGTGCGGCCGGGGGAACCTAGCCTCGACCCCACGCGTGCGGACGCCGCCGCATGCCGAACGGTGCGTGGCGGCTGCCGGCACGTTCGGCTGTCCGTCTCCTCCCCCCCCACATGTGAGGTGCACCGTGGTGAAGGTCGGAATCTGGGTTCTCTGGGTCGCCGTTCTGGTCGTGGTCAACAAGTTCCTGCTCGACGACGAGTGGGCCGAGCTCGCCTTCACGGCGGTCTCGGGCGGCCTGTGGGCCTACGTGATGTCGTATGTCGACCGCCGCGGGACCGCTGCCCGGGAGACTGCCTGAGGGACTGCCTGAGACTGCCTGTGGGACCGCCGCCCGAGGGACCACCGCCTGAGGGGCGGCTGCCTGACGGCCCGTCCCGAACCGGAGGACGCGACGACACCGCCTCGCCGCGGTGCGTCGCCTCCCGCCGCATCGGGCGTATCGTCTCGGCCGTGACCGGCGCGTTCCCTCGTGCCGGCTGCTCGTGCCGACCGCCGGCCACCCTTCGGCGCCCCCGGGCGCCCACCCGGTCCGGCGGTGGGCACAGCGCCCCCGACGACCGCGGCGAGGACTGTCATGCGAAAGATCGTCCTGATGATGTCGGTGTCCCTCGACGGCTACATCGAGGGGCCGCACCGGGAAATCGACTGGCACCTCGTCGACGAGGAGCTGCACCAGCACTTCAACGATGAGCTGCGCGGCATGGGTGCCTTTCTGAGCGGCCGGGTCACCCATGAGCTCATGGCGGATTTCTGGCCGACCGCGGACGCCGATCCGGACGCCCCTCCCGTCATGGTGGAGTTCGCCGAGATCTGGCGGGAGAAGCCCAAGATGGTGTTCTCCCGCACCTTGAAGCGGGCGGACTGGAACACCGTCGTCATGCGCGACGTGGTCCCGGAGGAGATCCGGGAACTCAAGGAGCAGCCGGGCGGGGACGTGGTGCTCGGCGGCGCCGACCTGGCGGCGACCTTCATGCGGCAGGACCTGATCGACGAGTACCGCGTCTACGTCCACCCGGTCCTGATCGGCCGCGGCAAGCCCCTCTTCCCGGACACGGACGCCCGGACTTCTCTCCGCCTCGTGGAGACCCGGGCCTTCGGCAACGGGGTGGTCCTCCTCCGCTACGAACGGCCCGGGGCGGCTGTGGGGTGACGCGACCGGTGCGGTGGGCGCGGCCGGGGGTGTGGATGAGGGGCACCCCACAGTCCCGCGAGTCCCGCGCCTGCCCGGCTGACGCGCGCCGGATCACACGGCCGTCGGGAGCTTGAGTTCGAACCACACGGTCTTGCCGATGCCGCAGCTCCGGGGATGGGCGCCCCATTCGTCCGCCAGCGCGGAGACCAGTGCCAGGCCGCGGCCCGACTCGTCGTCCGCCGACGCCTCCCGGGGTTTCGGCACATCGTCGCAGGCGTCCGAGACCTCGATCCGGAGCCGTCCGTCCCGCACGACGCACCGCGCACTGATCTCACGGCCCGGGGAGACCCGCGCGTGCCGGCAGGCATTGGTCATCAGCTCGCTCAACAGGAGGACGGCGGTGTCCCGGGTGTCTTCCGGAACGCGCCACGAACGCGCCTGCTCCCGCAGCAGAACTCTCGACCTCCCGACACTGCGCGCATGCCGCGGCAGCCGCCATTCGATGTCCTGCGGCAGGCCGTTGGCGTACGGCTCGGGTGGGACCGAGGCGGAGTCCGACGGTTCGGACACGGCGTCGTGAGGAGGGGAGGGGTGAGGGTGGGCGGCCATCGGAATCCTCGGTGCTGAAGTCGCAGGTGCGGCAGGGGCGGTGGGCTGTCACATGGACAGGGGAAGTTGTCCCGTTTCCGGCACCTACGGTGCTGGCGACCGCCTAGCCTCGGCAGTAGCGACCCGGGTACGGAACGTGGCTGTACCCCGCGCGCACCGAGGAAGGCGAGGTGCGGTGACCACCGAGAACGCCCAGCCGCCGATGGCGTGGCGGTACTGCGGGAACCAGATCAAGCTGTGGCGCACCCAGGCCGGGGTGACCCGCGAGGGCCTGGGCAAGGAAGCCAACTACGACTACGAGTACGTCAAGTCCATGGAACAGGGCCGCCGCAAGCCGACCCTCCGGCTGCTCGAAGTGGCGGACGAGATGCGCGGGGCGCGGGGGATGCTGCTCGCGGCGCAGGACTATCTGAAGCCGGAGAGGTTCCCGGCTCGTACGCAGGAATACATGGCGACCGAAGCTGATGCCATTGCCGTCCACTGGTACGAATCCCTGCTCATTCCAGGGCTCTTGCAGACTGAGCAGTACGCACGGGCCCTCATGAGTGGGAGTTGTCCGCCGCTGGACGACTCGACTATCGAAGAGCGGGTCACAGCCAGGCTGCAGCGACAGGAGAAGTTGACTCGCCAACCCACGGTCGTCTTCGGGTTCGTTGTCTACGAGGCTGCGCTCCGGTCGATGACCGGGGGCCCAGAGGTCATGAGGAGCCAGCTCCAGCATGTGCTGGCAATAGCCGAGCTCCGCAATGTGGCCGTTCAGGTGTTGCCGGTCGGCCGTGCTGCCTCTGCTGCGCTCAGCGGCCCGCTAATCCTGCTGGAGAACGCGGAGCACGAACAGTACGCATACGTTGAGGGACAGGAGACGAGTGCCCTGCACGTCGATCGCGGCAAAGTGAGCGCCCTTGTCCAGCGACATGGCATGATCCGCATGCAGGCGCTCAGTGTTGAGGATTCGTCCCGGTTCATCGCAGCAGTCGCGGAGGAGCTATGAGCAGCCAACTGGTGTGGTTCAAGTCCAGCTATAGCGACGACCAAGGCGGTGCCTGCATCGAGGTCGCGGTCGCGTGGCGCAAGTCCAGTCACAGCGGTACGGGTGGCGGCGACTGCGTCGAGGTCGCTACCTGCCCCGGCACCGTCCATGTCCGTGACTCCAAGGACAAGAGTGGTCCGCAGCTGGCGTTCAGCCCCGGTGCCTGGGCGGACTTCGTCGCCTACGCCGCTCGGCAGCCGGTGTGTTGAAGGTTCGCCGACCATCGTTCGGCGACCCGATCGGTCCACGCGGTCGCGGTCGCGGTCGTGGCCACGAACGCGAGGAGCCCAGGCTCCTTCCGGTGCAGATCACCCGCCTCTGGCGGAGTGTCGGCACGCTTCATCACGTCCTATGCGGAGGAGCTATGAGGGACGAGCTCGTGTGGTTCACGTCCAGCCACAGCAGCAGCGGCGGTGGCGAGTGTGTCGAGGTCGCCGTCTCCTGGTTCACGTCCAGCCACAGCGACACCGGGGGAGGCAATTGCGTCGAGGTCGCCACCTGCCCCGGCACCGTCCACGTCCGTGACTCCAAGGACAAGAGCGGCCCGCAGCTGGCGTTCAGCCCCGGCGCCTGGGCGGACTTCGTCGCCTACGCCGCTCGGCAGCCGGTGCGGTGAAGCGGCCGCGGCGCGCGGGGAGCCGGGACCCCTTGTCGGGCTCCCCGCGCGCGGCCGTTGTGCCGGGCCGGTGTCAGACCTCCAGCTCGGACTCGACCTTCCGGAGCTGGTGACGGGCCATCGCGAGGTTCGCCCGGTCCTTGTCCAGGGCCAGGTAGAGGAACAGGCCGTTGCTGCCACGGGACTTCAACAGCCGGATCAGGTGGTACTGGCTCCCGAGCGTGATCAGGATGTCCTCGATCTCCTCCTTGATGCCGAGCATTTCCATGGTGCGGACCTTGGCGCGGACCACATCGGTGTTGCCCGCGGCGGCCACCGACAGGTCGAGCTCCTTGCCCCCGCCCAGGGTTCCCAGCGCCATGCCGCTGGTGTAGTCGACGAGGGCGACGCCGAGCGTGCCCTCTATCGAGGTCATCGCTTCCTTGAGGGCGGTCTCGGTATTGGCCATGGTTGATGCACTTCCTTTCCGTTGGGGTGTTCTCCGCTGGGTCGCGGTGCGGGTCGGCCCGCGCCGTTCGGCGGATTTCGGGGGGTTCGGATCAGGCCTGGACGGTCTGGCGGTCGGTGGCGGAGGCGGAGACAGCGGCGGGGGCGGAGCGGGCGGCGCCAGTGGCGGTGGCGGCGGCGGTGGGGGCAGCGGCGGTGCCGGTGGCCGGGACGGCGGGTCGGGGGCGGGCGGCTGACGGTGCCGGGCGGGGCGGGTCACGGCAGCTCCGGGCGGTCGAGGGCGCCGTCGACGAGGTCACCGATGCGGGCACCGGCCCGGCGGCCTTCCAGGTGCAGCCGTCCCACATTGGTCCGCGAGCCCGCCATGACCGTCACGACGGCCGACGTGCCCGCCGCGTAGGTCGCGACGTAGCCGTGGTCGCCGCGGAGCAGCAGTTCGCGGAACTCGCCCTGGCCGGTGGCGTCCGTCATCCGCAGGGCGACCCCGAGCGCGGCGGCGGTGAGCGCGGCGACGCCCTCGGCCTCCACGGGGGCCGCGTCCTGGGCCAGCACCAGGCCGTCGATGCTCGCTGCCAGGGCGCCGGTCAGATGGGGGACACGGGCCCGTAACCGCCGCAGCTCGTCGAGGACTTCGGTTTCGGCGGCCAACAGCTGTCTCCTCTCGGCGCGCAGTCTCAACGCTCGCCTCATGACGGCGTGGAGAGGGCCTGGTGGACGGACCGGGGACTCACAGGCGTGCCTCCAAAGCATCACGAAGCCGGCGCAGCAGAGCGATGTCCGGGTCGGCGGAGAGGTCCGCGACCCAGTCGGGAACGGGATGGGGTGCGGGGGGCGGTTCGGACGCGTGGGGTGTCCGGATGTGCCCGGCCGCTGCCAGCCGGCGCACGTCGATCAGGGTGTGGAAGGCCGGGCGGCCCAGCAGCCGGGCGATCTGGGCGGGCCTGCGGAGGCCGTCCGCCAGGTCCAGTACGGCCCGTTGGCGGTGCGGCACCGCGGGGGCGCGGGCCGACGGGTGCCGGGTGACGGGGGAGGTGTCGACGGCCGGCCACGGCCACAGGCCGTCCAGGAGGTCCCGTCGGCGCCGCGACTCCCGGGCCACGTGCTCGGCCCGTACCGGGCGGATCGGGCCGAGCCAGTGCACGGCGCCCTGGCGGAAGCGGGTGGGGCCGTCGCTGGGGGCCAGCGCGAAGTACGCGGCGTCGAACAGCGCGTTCAGATGGCAGATCTCCAGCTCGCCGTCGCCGAGGCTGCCGCTGTCGACGAGGTGGCGGCCGACCCGGCAGTGCGCACCGGCCCGGTCGACGGCCTCCTGCCAGCGCTCGGCGGGGAGACGTCCGGTCGTGGTCAGGAGGACGTCGATGCCGGGGGCGGCGTCGCTCTCCGCGTGCACCACGGCGCCGTCGGAGAGGAAGAGGGTGCCGCCGTCGCGGAGGAGTGCGCCGGTGGCCCGGTCGGCGGCGAGACGGGCCAGCAGCGGGAGTTCGGCGGGCCGCGTCAGTTCGGTGGTTCTCATCCGAGCACCAGCCGCTCGGCGAGGTCCTTCAGGCATATTCGGGCGAGGGCGAGGTTCCCCTCGTCGCGGTCGAGCCACACGTGGACGAAGACGCTGCTGTCGAAGGTGGTCTCCACGAAATGCAGCAGGTGGTAGCCGGTGCGGGTGGTGACGATGACGTCCTCCACCGGGGCGCCCTTGCCGGGGTCGGCGAGGTCCGGAGATCCGAACGTTGCCCGGTCCAGCGCCGGCCGCGGCGGTCCGGGCGGCCCCCAGGGTTCGGCCGGCCGGTGGGACTCGGTGAGCGCGAACGCGGTCTGCTCGGCGGCCATACGGGCCAGCTCGGCGGTCTCCGCCGCGGTGGCCTCGTGGTCGCCGTTGGGCGAGTCGCCGACGGTGCCGAGGGCCAGGCCGCTCGTCCAGTCGACGACCGCGGCCCCGCGGGCGCCGGGCAGCGTCATGGCTTTGAGCAGGCACTCGTCGATTCCGGGCACGCCGACTCCCCTCCCTGTGCAGCGTGCTGACGCTGTGGGAGCGCGTCAGTGACGAAGAGATTACGTACCGTGGCATCGAAGGTGGGGAGTTATGGCATTACCCCGCGGAATATGCCCTTGGATCGCTAGACTCCGCCCCCCGCCGGCTCGGTGAGCCTCCGGTTCCGCTCCCGGACGGCGGCGCGCGTCTCGTCCGTTGGCGGCAGGGGAGCCGTTCGGAGTCCCGCGGAGGGTCACCCCGCCGACTCGAAATCCGGCTCTCTCGCCGCGTCTTCGCAGGTCCGGGCATCCCCGAGTGGCGTACCGGAGCTCCGGCCCCGAGAGCGGAGTCACCCCGTCCGGCAGCGGCGGCCGGGACGTGCGATGCGATCGGCGGCGCCCGGTGCGGGAGGTGGTGCGCGGCGTGGCCCGGAGCGCGGAGCGCGTGTGATCTCCGGCACCAACCCGCGCCGGGCGCCCCGCACGGGCCCGTACTCGGCAACCGGCGCCCGCGATCCGGTTCCCCGCGATCCGGTTCCCCGTAATCCGGCGCCCCGCAATCCGGTCCCCGTCATCCGGATCCCGGCAATCCGGCTCCCGGCGCTCGTCCCCGGCGCCCGACCTCGGCCGCCCGCCGGGCCCGACCGCCGAGAGGTGGTGACGAACGGGACGACCACCGTGGAGCCGGTGACGAGGGCCGACGAAAACGGAACGACCACCCTGACGTCGGCTACGACTGCCGACTGCCGCCGGTCGCCGAGCCCCGGCCGCGTCCCGCTCCGGCTACGCCGGCCGGGCCGCCCCCGCGAACGGCATCTGGTCGATCGGCGCCAGCCGCACCGGGGCGCCCGGCCGCGGCGCGTGGATCATCTGCCCGTTGCCGATGTAGAGCCCCACATGGCTGATGCCCGAGTAGAAGAACACCAGGTCACCCGGGGCGAGCTCGGAGCGGGGGACGCGCTGCCCCGCGTTGATCTGGGTGTAGCTGGTGCGGGGGAGGGCGACCCCGGCGGCCCGCCAGGACGCCTGGGTGAGCCCGGAGCAGTCGAACCCGTCCGGCCCGGTCGCGCCCCACACGTACGGCTTGCCCAGCGCCCCGTAGGCGAAGGAGACGGCCTGGGCGGCGCGGGCGTTCGGTGCCTTGAGGCGGGCGGCGCGCGGGGCCCCGCGGTCAGCGCGGTCCGCACTCTCGGCGGCGTGGTCGTCCTGCCGGAGGACGGTGGCGCGCTGCTTCGCCGTGAGCCGGTCCAGCAGCCGCTCCGCCGCGGCGAGCTTCCGGTGCGCGGCCTTCTTCTGCGTCCGCAGCTCGGCCTGGTGGCCGCGGAGTTCCGCCAGCCGGTCACCCGCCTGGTCACGGACCTGGTCGAGGCCGCGGAGCTGGTGGCGGATCCCGGCGACGGCGGTCGCCTGCCGGCTGCCCGCCCGGTCCATCAGCGAGGCGCGCTCCAGGTACTGGTCCGGCGCGGAGGAGAGCGCGAGCTGGAGCGCCGGGGCGATGCCGCCCGAACGGTACTGGGCGGTGGCCAGCGAACCCAGTGCGTTGCGGGAGGCGTTCAGCCGCTGCGTCCGGCGGGCCGCCTCGTCCCGGAGTCCGTCCAGGGCCTGCTGCGCCTTCACGGCCTTCTCCCGTGCGCCGTTGTACTTCTCGGTGGCCTCCTCGGCCTCCTGGTGGAGCCGGTCGACCTCGGCCTTCACCCGGGCGGTGCCGGGTCCGGGGTCGGCCAGCGCGGTGCCCTCCAGGGCGCCTCCGCCGGCGGCGGAGGCGAGGGCGAGGGTCACCGCCGTACGGGCGGTGGTACCGGTCAGCGATCGCCGCCTGGGCTTCCGGTGCGAGGCCACGGCCGCCATCACATCCTTCCAACGGTCCGACAGCCGCGGGGGGTTCGGCCGTCTGGAGGAGGACGCTAAGCCCGCCGGGCGGGAGCAAGTACGAGGATGAGCGGGACTGGGTCCTTTACGCGCGGGTCTGAACGGAAGCCCCGGGTGATTTCTCGCCGCTCTGGCGTTTCCCGGCGCGCGCATGATCGAAATGGCGATTGAGCCGGACCCGGCTGCGAGAGGGTGCTATGGGCCCGGTTACGCTCCGCCGCATGGACATATTGATCAATGTCTTCGTCGGCCTGCACATCATCGGCATCGCCTCGCTGCTCGGCGGATTCCTCACCCAGATGAAGGCGATGGGCCAGGGCACGGCGCGGTTCGTCCCCGCGATGCTGCACGGCGCGCTGACCATGCTCGTCACCGGCGTCGCGCTGGTCGGCCTGAACCAGGCCGACGACCAGACCCCGAACACCGTCAAGCTCGGCGTGAAGCTCGCCCTGCTGGTCGTCATCCTCGCCCTGGTCTACGTGAAGCGGGACGAGGAGAAGGTCGAGAAGGGCGCCTTCGCCGCGGTCGGCCTGCTGACGGTCGCCAATGTGTTCATCGCGGTGCTCTGGACGTAGCCCCGCAGTCCCGGCCCGGGACGTAGCCCCGCAGTCCCGGCTCTGGACGTGCCCCCGGAGTCCCGGCTCTGGACGTACCCCCGGAGTCCCGGCCCGGGACGTGCCCCCGGAGTCCGGGAAAGGGGGCGGCCCCGGCCGGTCGGAAGCGACACCCGACCCCGAGGCGCCCCTTCACAGGCCACCCGCCCCCGAACGCAGTGCGCCCCACCGGCGGTCCGGTGGGGCGCACTCCGCGTCGTCGGCCGGTTACGAGGGGCGGACGCTGCCGTAGATCGGCATGTAGGTGATCGCCTCGGTGCGGACGTTGGCGCCCGGCTTCGGGGCGTGGACCATCTGGCCGTTGCCCGCGTAGATCCCGACATGGCTGATGTCGTCGTAGAAGAACACCAGGTCACCCGGCTTGAGGTCCTCGGTGGCGACCCGGGTGCCGACCTTCACCTGGTCCCAGGTGGTACGCGGCAGGGAGACCCCGGCGCTCTTCCACGCGGCCTGGGTGAGCCCCGAGCAGTCGAAGGAGTTCGGGCCGCTGGCGCCCCACACGTACGGCTTGCCTATCTGCGCCTTCGCGAAGGCCAGCGCCTGGGCGGCCTTGGCCGAGGCGGTGCCGGAGTCCGAGTCCTGGCCGGTGCCGGTGGAACCGCCCGTGGCGTCGTCCTGCTGGGCCTCCTCCCGGCGCTGCTTCTCGGCCTGCTCCCGGGCCAGCTCCTCCGCCTTGCGCTGGGCCTCGGCCTGCTTCCGGCGCTCGATCGCCGCCAGCCGGGCCTTCTCCTCGGCGGTCAGGTCCGACAGCAGATCGCGCGCCTCGGCGAGCTTGCGCTGCACGGTCCGCTTGCTGGCCCGCAGCCGGTCCTGCGAATCGGTGAGGGACTCCAGGCTCCGGGTGGCCCTGCCCCGCTGCTCGGACGCCTTCTCCTGCTCCTCCTGGAAGTCCGAGACGGCGCGCTGCTGGCGCTGGGTCATCCGGTCCATCAGGTGGTTCTGGTCGAAGTAGTCCTGCGGCTGCTCCGAGAGCATCAGGGTGGCGGTCGGGGCCATCCCGCCCTCGCGGTACTGGGCCGCGGCGAGGCCGCCGAGCTTGCGGCGGGACTCGTTCAGCCGCTCCGTCCGCTTCGCGACGTCGTCGACCAGCCGGTCGGTGCGCGACCGCTGGGCGTCGGTGCGCTCCTTGGCCTGGTTGTACTCCTGGGTGGACGACTCGGCCTGGCGGTACAGGTCGTCGACCTTCTTCTGGACCTCTTCGATGCTCTGCCGCGGCTCGTCCGGCGCGGCCTGGGCGCTCTGCGACAGCAGCGTCGCGGACGCCATCGCCGCGGTGGTGAGGCCGACGGCCGCGCGGCTGGAGCCGGGGGAGGCGAGAATACTGGTCCGCGGTTTGCGGTGCGACGCCAAGGCGCGCGTCTCCTTCCGTGGACCGCCTACCGGGTTAGCTGTCGGGTTCGGGCGGATCGGAAGGCTGCCCTACGGCCCGTGCACGGCGTTCGATCCGCGTGCGGAGGGCCGATTCACCCCATTGTTGCTTTGTGGGTCCCCGGCTCCGGGTGCCTGAGGCAGGGCCGGACTCGGCGGAGGCCGCCCGTGCCGACGCGGTCGTCGGCGGGTGGTGCGAGCCGCCTGAGCGAGCACGGTAGCCAATGTGTGGGGGTGCTGTGAAGGCTGGTGTTCGATATGCCCGAAACCTTTTCGTGACCTGAGGTGTGAGCTGGATCATGCCGACCCCCGGCCTGCTGCCGGCCGGGCCCCACGGCCTGCTCCTTGCCCGCCGGCGGACCGGCGGCGGCCGGAACGGGACGGTCGAGGCCGCACGGACGCGGGAACCGGTGTGGGCTGTCGGTCCGGCCGCCTAGACTCGGTGGGCGATGAGCAGCCTCTTTGACGACAGCTTCCTGGCGGACCTCGAGCACTCGGGCGAGGAGCCCCCGCCGCCGCCCGAGGAGTCCGCGCACCCGCGGGAGGAGGTCCCCCACGACCTCTTCGAGGGGCGCTTCGACCACCCCGTCCAGCGGGACGCGTACTACCGCGACGGCGCGCCGAGGCCTGCCATCGACCCGGCCGCGCTGCTCGAGGGGCTGAACGAGCAGCAGCGCGCCGCCGTCGTCCACACCGGATCGCCGCTGCTCATCGTCGCCGGCGCCGGCTCGGGCAAGACCCGGGTGCTGACCCACCGCATCGCCCACCTCCTGGGCGCGCGCCACGTCCACCCCGGCCAGATCCTCGCGATCACCTTCACCAACAAGGCCGCCGGGGAGATGAAGGAGCGCGTCGAGGAGCTCGTCGGCCCCCGGGCGAACGCCATGTGGGTGTCCACCTTCCACAGCGCCTGCGTCCGCATCCTGCGCCGGGAGAGCAAGAAGCTCGGCTTCACCTCCAGCTTCTCGATCTACGACGCCGCGGACTCCAAGCGCCTGATGTCGCTGGTCTGCCGGGATCTCGACCTGGACCCCAAGCGGTATCCGCCCAAGTCGTTCAGCGCGAAGATCTCCAACCTCAAGAACGAGCTCATCGACGAGGAGACCTTCGCCGGGCAGGCCGCGGACGCTTTCGAGAAGACGCTCGCCGAGGCCTACGCGATGTACCAGTCGAGGCTGCGCGAGGCCAACGCCCTCGACTTCGACGACATCATCATGACCACGGTCCACCTGCTCCAGGCGTTCCCGGACGTCGCCGAGCACTACCGGCGGCGCTTCCGGCACGTCCTCGTCGACGAGTACCAGGACACCAACCACGCCCAGTACACGCTGGTGCGCGAGCTGGTCGGC
Organism: Streptomyces sp. bgisy100; assembly: GCF_057709105.1. Taxonomy (NCBI): domain Bacteria; kingdom Bacillati; phylum Actinomycetota; class Actinomycetes; order Kitasatosporales; family Streptomycetaceae; genus Streptomyces; species Streptomyces sp. bgisy100. The sequence goes on along the minus strand of NZ_JBYITE010000019.1, from coordinate 44,855 downwards.
ACCGGGGAGACCGTGCCGGGCCAGGACGTGGCCGAGCTGTGCGTGGTGGGCGACGCCGACCAGTCGATCTACGCCTTCCGCGGCGCCACGATCCGCAACATCCTCCAGTTCGAGGAGGACTACCCGGACGCCACCACGATCCTGCTGGAGCAGAACTACCGCTCCTCGCAGACCATCCTCAGCGCCGCCAACGCCGTCATCGAGCGGAACGAGAACCGCCGCCCCAAGAACCTCTGGACCGAGGCCGGCGCGGGCGCGACGATCACCGGCTACGTCGCCGACACCGAACACGACGAGGCGCAGTTCGTCGCCGACGAGATCGACCGGCTGACGGACGCGGGCGACGCCCGCGCCGGCGACGTCGCCGTCTTCTACCGGACCAACGCCCAGTCCCGTGTCTTCGAGGAGATCTTCATCCGGGTCGGGCTGCCCTACAAGGTCGTCGGCGGCGTCCGCTTCTACGAGCGCAAGGAGGTCCGCGACGTCCTCGCGTACCTGCGGGTGCTCGCCAACCCCGAGGACACCGTGCCGCTGCGCCGGATCCTCAACGTGCCCAAGCGTGGCATCGGCGACCGGGCCGAGGCGATGATCGAGGCGCTGGCCGCCCGGGAGAAGGTCTCCTTCGCCCAGGCGCTGCGCCGGGTCGACGAGGCGTACGGCATGGCGGCCCGCTCCGCGAACGCGGTGAAGCGGTTCAACACCCTGCTGGAAGAGCTGCGCACCATCGCCGAGTCGGGCGCCGGCCCGGCCACCGTGCTCGAAGCGGTCCTGGAACGCACCGGCTACCTGGCGGAGCTCCAGGCGTCGACCGACCCGCAGGACGAGACCCGGATCGAGAACCTCCAGGAACTCGCCGCCGTGGCACTGGAGTTCGAGCAGGAGCGCACCGAGGAGGACCCGGGCACCCTCCCCGAGTTCCTGGAGCGGGTCGCGCTGGTGGCGGACTCCGACCAGATCCCCGACGAGGACGAGGAGGGGTCCGGCGTCGTCACGCTGATGACCCTGCACACCGCCAAGGGCCTGGAGTTCCCGGTCGTCTTCCTGACCGGCCTGGAGGACGGCGTCTTCCCGCACATGCGCTCGCTCGGCCAGACCAAGGAGCTGGAGGAGGAGCGGCGGCTCGCGTACGTGGGCATCACCCGGGCCCGGGAGCGGCTCTTCCTGACCCGTTCCACCATGCGCAGCGCCTGGGGCCAGCCCTCCTACAACCCGCCGTCGCGGTTCCTGGAGGAGATCCCGGCCCAGTACCTGGAGTGGCGGCGCACCGGCCCCGCGATGCCGTCGGCGTCGGCGGGTGCCATGGCCGCGGGCTCCTCGCTCTCGTCGTCGCGGACCAAGGCGGGCCCGAGCGGCTTCGCCACCCGCCGCACCACCGACCGGCCGGTGATCTCCCTCGCCGTCGGGGACCGGGTCACGCACGACCAGTTCGGGCTGGGCACCGTCATGTCGGTCGCGGGCAGCGGGCACGACGCCAAGGCGACGATCGACTTCGGCGACGAGAAGCCCAAGGTCCTGCTGCTGCGGTACGCGCCGGTGCAGAAGCTCTGACGGGGGCGGGAGCGGGGGCCGGGGCCGGGGGCCTGACCCGGGAGGGGTGAGGCTCGGACCGGCTCCCGGGGTGGAGCGGCGGAGGCCGGGCGGCATCCCGACGGATCAGGGGGCCGGCCATCGGCCGAGGATCGCTCCGGTTCGCGATCGACGACCGCTCCGGTTCGGGCTGCTCCGGTTCGGGTTGCTCTAGTTCGGGTCGAGGCCCTTGCCGCGCAGCCAGGGCAGCGGGTCGATGGCGTCGTCGCCACCCGGGTGCACCTCGAAGTGCAGGTGCGGACCGGTGGAGTTGCCGGAATTGCCGGAGAAGGCGATGACGTCCCCCGCCTTGACCGAGCCGGAACGGATCTTGGTGCTGCTCAGGTGGCAGTACCAGGTCTCCGTGCCGTCGGGGGCGGTGACTATGGCCATGTTGCCGTAGGCGAGGTTGTACTGCGTGCGGACGGTGCCGTCGGTCGCCGCCATCACGGGCGTGCCGTAGCTGACCGGGAAGTCGATGCCGGAGTGCAGCGACATCCAGTTGACGCCCGCCTGCCCGAACGTCGCGCTGAGCCCGTGCTGTTCGACCGGGATCGCGAACTTCGGACGCAGCGCCTCCCGGCGCGCGGCCTCCGCCTCCTTGCGCTTCTTCTCCTCGAGCTGGCGCTGCTTGAGGTCGATGCGCTCCTGGGTGCGGCTGGCGCGGTCGGCGAAGTCGTCGGCGTCGGCGCTGAGCGTCGCCAGCTGGGTGTCCATCTTGTTGTTGGCCGCGGACGGTTTGACGGCCGCCGGATCGGGCGCGGCCTGGGTGGTCTTGGACTCGTCCGGGGTGGTGTTGCTGACGGAAGCCGCGGCGATCCCGGCCACGCCCATCACGGCGACGGACGGAACGGCGACGGTGAGCAGGGCGGACCGTCGGGCGGGCATCCGGCGGCGGGTGCGCGCGGAACCGCCGCCGCTCCGGCGCGGGCCGGGCAGGAGGGTCGCCGCGGGCTCGTCCTCGTACTCCGCACGGCCGTCGGCCGCGGTGCCTGCCGCCATGCCGTGGGCGGCGGCCGCGTCGTGGCCCGGGGCGGGCTCCGCGCGGTGCGGCTCCTCCACGGCCTCGAAGACCGCGGTCTCCATGGCGGCGAACTCCGCGGGGTCCACCGCCTCGAACGCGGCAGGATCCACGGCTTCGAACGTCGCGGTGGCTTCGAAGGCCGCGCCGTCCTCGGTGTCCGTCCCGGCGGGCCGGCCGTAGGCGTCGTACGCCTCCGCGCCCGCGGGGGTCCCGTCGGCCGTCGGCGCCGTCGCGTCCCACGGCTGGGGCTGCCCGCTCTCCCACGCCTGTGCGGCGTCGGCGGCGTTCCATGCCTGGGTCTGCTCGGCGTCCCACAGCTGTGTCGCGTCGGCGCCGTCCCAGCTCTCCGCTCCGGCGGCCCCGGTCCACTGACCGGTGTTCCACTGGCCGGAGTTGTGCTCGCCGGAGTGGTACTGGCCCGAGTGGTACTGGCCCGAGGTGTGCTGGTCCACGGGGCTGTGCTGGTCCATGGGGCTGTGCTGGTCCATGGCGTACGAACCGGTCGGGTACTGACCGGTGTCGTACGAGCCGGTGCCCGCCGGGTCGGCCCACCCCGCGGGGCTCCAGTCGCCGGTCCCGTAGGTCGTCTCCAGCGGATGGGGTGCCGACGGGGCGGGGATGCCCTGCGCCATGCCGTGATCCGCACCGGTCCACAGCGAGGCGTCGTACTGCCCGCTGTCGTACATCCCGGTGTCGTAGGTCGTCGGCTGCGCGGTGTACGCGACGCCGTAACCGTCGGTGCCCTGGCCGCCGTTGTGCCACTGCCCGGCGTCCGGTACCTGGTCCGCGGGGTAGGCGGCGGGGTGGGCGTACGCGCCGGTGCCGTAGCTGCCAGGCATCTCCCCGAAGAGCGGGTCGCCGTGCCCGTAGGCCGCGCCGAGGTTGTCGAAGGTTCCGGTGGCATAGCCGTCGTACGCGGCGTGGGCACTCGGAATTCCCTGCTGCTCGTACGGCGCGTGGAGCCCGTACGAGGCGTCGGGGACGTGACCGGTCAGGGACGAGTCCTCCGACGGGTGACGGTTGTTCACCACCAACTTCTCTTTCGCCTCGGCAGCAGGAGAATTAGCGGCGACTGTACCCGGCGGTATGCGGCGGCGACAATCTTCAACAGGTTTCCGGTGGCCCGGGAACGGGCATTTGGCCGCCTTTCGGCGAACTGCGGACCATGGCTTGGCCCGGCGTTCGAATACATTTCGACCCGGGTTCGCATCGGAGCGATGGAATCACGCCATGCGCCCCGCCGGGCGTCACGCCACGGAGGCCGCGTCGGACGAACCGCTGGCCGACGCCTCGTCGTCCAGCGCCTGGCGGATGCCCGCCGCGACGGCCGCGTGAACCGGAAGCGCCAGATGTCCGATGCCGCTCACCTGCACGTTATGAGTGACCAGATCCGGATGTTCGAGGCGGGCCGTCTCCAGCGGGACCATCACTTGGTCCAGGTCGCTCCAGAAGCTGACGAAATGCGTGGCGCAATCGGGGGCGGGGCTCGCCAATTCCTCGATCACGTCGGAATCCGGACGCATCTGCCGGACGATGGGATGCGCGGAAAGCAGCGGGATGGCGCGGGTGCCGGAGTGCGGCGTGCCCAGGGTGACCAGGGTGCGGATGCGGGTGTCGCCGCCCAGCCGCTGCGCGTAGTAGCGGGCGATCAGGCCGCCCAGGCTGTGCCCCACCACGTCCACCCGGTCGTGGCCGGTACGGGCGCAGACCTCTTCGATGTGCCGCCCCAGCAGGGTCGCGGCCTCGCGGATGTCACAGCACAGCGGCGAGTAGTTGAGCGCTTCGACCTGGGTCCAGCCGTGCTGGCGCAGTGAGCGGCGCAGCAGGACGAAGACCGATCGGTTGTCGATGAAGCCGTGCAGCAGCAGCACCGGCGGGTGCCCGGCGCCAGGCTCCTCCGGGGTGGGCAGGAGCGTGGTCTCGGGGTCGTCCAGGGGCACCGTCGGTGGAGGGACCGCCTGCCGCTCGGGCGGCCGCTCGGCGATCACGCCGGTCGGGTACAGCACCGCGTGCCCGGCGAGGATCGCCAGGTCCAGTGCTGTGGCCTTGATCAGCGCGGCGGACGGGCGGAGAAGACTGGGAAGAAATGGCAGTGCCCCCATGGCCGACCTCCCGAATGGCACAGCAGGGACGCCTGTGTCCCCCGTGTGCCCTCACGGGTAGCCGCCACGATGCCCGGTGGTGCGGCTCGGGCCTCCCGTACCGTCCCGTCGCACCGGCCTTCGGCGCTGTGGGTACGGAAGCCCGCTGCGGCTCCCCTTCCATATGTCCCATCGTGTGATTTCCCCCTCGGTGGCCTCCGCGAAACTGCCGGGTGCGGGATGCTGGGGGATAACGTTCGTTCACTCCCCCTGGTCCTGCGGCTGTGGGGGACCCCAGCGGCCGGTGACAGCGACGTCCCGGCAGACGTGCATGGAGGCAGTGATGGGTGTGTCGGGTCCGATCCGCGTCGTGGTGGCGAAGCCGGGGCTCGACGGCCACGATCGCGGGGCCAAGGTCATCGCCCGGGCGCTGCGGGACGCCGGTATGGAGGTCATCTACACCGGCCTGCACCAGACGCCCGAACAGATTGTCGATACAGCGATCCAGGAGGACGCGGACGCCATCGGCCTGTCGATCCTCTCCGGCGCGCACAACACGCTGTTCGCGAAGGTGATCGAGCTCCTGAAGGAGCGGGACGCCGAGGACATCAAGGTCTTCGGCGGCGGCATCATCCCCGAGGACGACATCGCGCCGCTCAAGGAGCTGGGCGTCGCCGCGATCTTCACCCCCGGCGCGACGACGACCGAGGTCGTGGCCTGGGTGCGGGACCACGTCCGCGAGCTGGCTGCCTGAGGGGTTTTCCGGGGTCTCGGGCGTCGGGGCTGGGGGCAGGAGCCTCGGGCCGTGGGGCTCGGGCGTTCCCGCCCACGGGGACGTGGTGTGCGCCTCCCTGGGGCCGGGAAGCGCGGCCCCAGGTCGGGAGATGCGGCCCCGGCCGGGAGCCGCGGTCCGGAGTGGCCGGGAGTTCCGGAGCCTCGGTGCCGCGGCCCGGAGCGGCCGGGAGTCCCCGGAGCCCCAGTGCCGCGATGGAGCCCCAGTGCCGCGAGCTCCGGGCCGGGAGGCCCGTAGGGCGCACCTGAGCCGGGCGCGGCGTCTCGGAGGTGCCGCCCGGGGCCGGGCACGATGCTTCGGAGGCTTTGTGCCCGGATCGGGGCCCACCCCTGCGAGGCGGGCGCCCAGCCGCCCAGGGCGGGGGTGCGCCCGGACGGGGCGTGACCCAGGGGCGTACGCCCGGGCGGGGGTGTCCCCCCCAGGGGCGCTGGAGCCGGCCGAACCTGTCCTTGAAGTCCTCCCATCCGGTGTGCAGGTGACACAGGCACGACCTGGTGTGAAGGTGACCCGGGCATATGTCGTCCGACCGGGAATCGCGGGCCGCCGGCCGGTGCCTGGCTCAGGGCCGGGTGGCGGGCGGCGCCCCAGGGGTTGTGGCGGATGCCGTGGGCGGTGCCGTGGCCTCGTCGCCGGGGTCAGGGCCAGGGCCAGCGCCGGGGCCGGGGCCGGGGCCGGGGTCAGGGCCAGCGCCGGGGTCAGGGCCGGGGCCGGGGTCAGGGCCGGGGCCGGGGCCGGGGCCGGGGTCAGGGCCGGGGCCGGGGCCGGGGCCGGGGTCAGGGCCAGCGCCGGGGTCAGGGCCAGGGCCGGGGCCCTCGCCCTCGTCGTCCGGGGTCCGGCCACCGCCCCCGTCCGGCTCGGGCCGTTGCCCTTGCAGCTCGGCCCGCATCGTGGCGCGGAGCCGGAGCGTGCCGACGAGGCGCTGGAACGCCTCGGACCAGTAGCCGCCCGCCCCGGGGGAGGCGCCCTCCGTTTCGTCCGGTATCGCGGTGAGCACCTCCAGGCGCTCGGCGTGCGCCGGATCGAGGCAGCGCTCGGCCAGCCCCATCACCCCGCTGAAGCTCCACGGGTAGCTGCCGGCGTCGCGGGCGATGTCGAGGGCGTCCACCACGGCCCGGCCCAAGGTCTCGTCCCAGGGCACCGCGCACACCCCCAGCAGCTGGAAGGCCTCCGAGAGGCCGTGCGCCGCTATGAACTCCGCCACCCAGGCCGCGCGTTCGGCCGCGGGCAGGGTGGAGAGCAGCTTCGCCAGCTCGCCCAGCGAGGTGGTGCTCGCTGCCGCGGCGGCGGACGGCGCGGAGGGGGAGCCGAGCAGGGCCCGCGCCCATGCGCCGTTCCGTTGCCGCACCGCTGCCCGGCACCAGGCGGAGTGCAGCTCCGCGTGCCAGTCGTCGACGGCCGGCAGCGCCACGATCTCCTCCGGGGAACGGCCCCCGAACGGTCCCGCCCAGGAGGACAGCGGGGTCGCCTCGATCAGCTGGCTCAGCCACCAGGCGCGGGCGCCCCGCCCGGACGGCGGCTTCGGTACGACGCCGTCGTGCTCCATGGCGGCGTCGCACACCTGGGGCGGCTCGACCGCGATGACCGGCTCGCCGCGCCGGGAGGCCGGACCGACGCAGCGGGACGCCCGCTCCGCCATCCGCTGCGCGAGCGCCGAGCCGGGAAGAGCGGAGAGGAGTTCGGCGGCGGTCGCGCGGACGTTGCGGCTGCGGTCCGACAGCGCGGCCTCCAGGAACGGCTCGTCGGCGATGGACAGTTCCCCGCGGAGCGAGTCGAGGAACATCAGCCGGTCCTCGGCCCGTTCGGTGTCCCAGGTCGAGCCCAGCAGCGCGAGCCCGTCGGACGGGGCGCGGCGGCGCACGGCGGCGAGGAGCGCGACCCGCTCGGCGAACAGGCCCTCCTCCCAGAGCTGTTGGACCGCTGCCGGCTCAGAGGTGTCCGGCAGCGCTGAACTGCCGGCGGCGCCGCGCAGCGCGAACTTCCAGTCCGGGTTCAGCCGTGCCAGCCACAGGGCCCGCGGGCCCGCCAGGGCCAGCGCCTGGGGCCGCAGATCGCTGCGGGCCCTGGCGGTGTCGAGCAGGGCGGGGAGCAGCTCGTGGGGTGCCCGGTAGCCGTGCCGGTGAGCGGCGGCCAGCCACTGGGGGAGCAACTCCGTGAGGTCGGGTGCCGTGCCGCGGCGGCCCCTGCCGGTGTTCGCACCGGCGGCGCGGTCCGCGAGCAGGGTCGCGAGCCGGTGCCGTGCCGCCGGCGGCAGGGGAGGGCGTTGGTCCTCCGGCGCAGGACCGGGGCGCGGCAGGACGGTGGCCGGGCGCAGCCCGGCCCGCCGGCGGACCGTGACGACGGCCGCCGCGTCCAGCAGTGTCACCGCTGGTTCCCGCCCCGGTGTCCGTACGGGAGGCGTGCGGCGCTCCGTGCCCAGGAGAGCGGCGGTGACCAGCTCTTCCCAGGCGGGAGCGTGGAGTTCGGCGACGGTGCTCATGAATCCCTCCTGCGGTGGTGCCGCCGGCGTGCGGCGGCGTGTCGAGCGTGGGTGCGGGGGTGATCGTGGGAGTGGTGCCGCTCGGGCGTACGCGGACCTGCACTGTGGCGCGTCACAGCGGGACCGCCTCGGCGCCGGCGGCCCCTGACCAGGCGGTGAACGGAGTGAAGCCGCGGTGGCCGACTTCCCCGAAGACCGTCACCGGGCGGCCGCCGGATATCGACGCGAGCCGCCAGAGGCCCGAACGGCCCAGGCAGCGCGGGTCCACCGGGAGCGCGGCGTCCCCGTCCGCGTCGGCCACCTGCCAGCCGTCCGGGCCCGGAACCGGCACCACGGTGGACAGCACCACCGGCCACGCCTCCAGCCAGGGGTCGTCGCGCAGGGCGTCCCCGTACTCCGTCAGCGCGGCCCCGACGGCCCGTCCCGGCGGTACGGAACCCGGCCCCGGCGGGGTGAGTTGCTCGCCCAGCGCCGCCCGCAGCGGCCGCCCGCCCGGGTAGTAGGCGAGCTCGGCGGTCAACGCGAGGCCGGTGGGGAGCGTGAGGTCCGGTGCCCGCCCGGCCGCACCGAACGCGAGCAGCAGCGCCGACCGCCCGGACTCCTCGCCGTGCAGCCATATCCGGCGGGTGGTCAGCCGCCCGTCCCCGCTGTCCTGGCGGCCGAGCACCAGCCAGCGGTCCCGGACCGCCGCCCCCTTCGTGGCCAGCAGTTCCGCCGCTTCCGTGGTCAGTCCGACCCGGGCGCGGACCGTCGCGGCGAGCGGATCCGGCAGCCGGGAGATGCCCAGGTAGCTGCGGTTCAGCAGGTGCAGCAGAGCGCACTCCTCCAGCAGCCGGGCCGGCCAGCCCGCTCCGGAGGCCGCCGTCGCACCCAACTCCCGTACCCGGCCTGCCAGCCCGGGTGCCTTGGCGTCCACCATGCGGGCCGCCGTCTCGTCCCAGGCGGCGTATCCCGCACGGTCCGCCCCCGCCAGCCCGCTCCGCAGGAGATCGGTGAGCCGCTGCTCCAGCTCCGTGGCTCCCGCGGCCATCTGCTCCGCACGTTGCCGGCCGCGCCGTTCGGCCGCGGCCGGATCCGCGCTCCGCGTGCGCTCCGGGGTATTGGCCTTCCGCTCGGCCCGCTGCCGGCGGGCCGCCAGCCACTCCTCGGCCCACTCCGGCGGCGGTGCCTCGGTGTCCGGCACGGCCGCCGGATCCCCGTCCGCGGAGGAGGACCACAGGAGCAGCAGCCCCAGTGCGTGCTTGCACGGGAATTTACGGCTCGGACAACTGCAGGAATATCCCGGACCGGAACCCGCGTCGACGCCGTGCAGCGCCACGACCGTCCGGTACGGCTTGCTGCCGCTGCCCTTGCACGCGCCCCACACCGCCCCCTCGTTCGCCCCGGTGGCCGACCACGGTCCGGCCACGCCCAGTCTGCTGCCCGCCTTCTGCGAGGCGGCGTCAGGAGCCAGTGCCAGCACCTGTTCCGCCGCCCAGCGCACCCCCTGCTGAGTCATGCCGATGACGCTACGGTCCGCCACTGACAATCCCGTCGGCCGCTGTCCCGCCGGCCCCGGTCGCGGGGGCGGCGGAGCGATGGTGACGGTGCGATCTCCCCTGGTCATGGCCTTGAGGGAACGTGTTCTGTTGTTTTGCGGAGTGAGTTCGGTCGTCCTTGCCGCGCGGCGTGATGTGACGGTGCGTGACGCGGGGCGGGGAGAGGCGGTGTCCGGCCGACTGTCAGTGGTGCCGTGCAGAGTTGATGACGCAAGCGGCCCACGGCACATCGGGGGTGGGCCGCAGGTGATGGCGCCTGCGTGCGCACATCCGCGAGGAGGGGGAGCCATGAGCACCGCGACAACCAGCCGGACCACGAACGACGAGGTACTGCGCCCGCACGCGGAGGACGCCTTCGCCGACGAGCTGACGGCGCTCGCGGCGGCGGACGACCGGCCGCGGCCCGCCCGTTGGCGGCTGTCGCCCTGGGCCGTCGCCACCTATCTGCTCGGCGGCACGCTGCCGGACGGCGCGGTGATCACTCCCAAGTACGTGGGTCCGCGCCGCATCGTGGAGGTGGCCGTCACCACGCTCGCCACGGACCGTGCGCTGCTGCTGCTCGGCGTCCCCGGCACCGCGAAGACCTGGGTGTCGGAACATCTCGCGGCGGCCGTCAGCGGCGATTCGACGCTGCTGGTCCAGGGCACCGCCGGCACGCCGGAGGAGGCGATCCGCTACGGCTGGAACTACGCCCGGCTGCTCGCCCACGGCCCGAGCCGGGAGGCGCTGGTGCCCAGCCCGGTGATGCGCGCCATGGCGGACGGCATGACGGCCCGCGTCGAGGAGCTGACCAGGATCCCGGCGGACGTCCAGGACACGCTGATCACCGTGCTGTCGGAGAAGACCCTCCCCATCCCGGAGCTCGGCCAGGAGGTGCAGGCCGTCCGCGGGTTCAATCTGATCGCCACGGCCAACGACCGCGACCGCGGGGTCAACGAGCTGTCCAGCGCGCTGCGCCGCCGCTTCAACACGGTCGTGCTGCCGCTGCCCGCCACGCCGGAGGCGGAGGTCGACATCGTGGCGCGCCGGGTCGAGGGGATGGGCCGGTCCCTGGATCTGCCCCCGGTTCCGGAGGGCGTCGAGGAGATCCGCCGCGTCGTCACGGTCTTCCGCGAACTCCGCGACGGGGTCACGGCGGACGGCCGGACGAAGCTCAAGTCCCCGTCCGGCACGCTGTCGACGGCGGAGGCCATCTCCGTGGTCACCAACGGCCTCGCCCTCGCCGCGCACTTCGGCGACGGGGTGCTGCGCCCGGACGACGTGGCCGCGGGCATTCTCGGCGCGGTGGTCCGGGATCCGGCCGCCGACCGGGTCGTCTGGCAGGAGTACCTGGAAGCGGTGGTGCGCGAGCGCGACGGCTGGAAGGACTTCTACCGCGCGTGCCGTGAGGTGACCGGATGAGCGCCGGACCGCTGCTGCTCGGCGTCCGGCACCACGGTCCCGGATCGGCGCGGGCGGTGCGGGCCGCGCTCGACCGGCACCGGCCGCGCGCCGTGCTCATCGAGGGGCCGCCCGAGGCGGACGGTCTCGTCGCGCTCGCCGCCGATCCGGAGATGCGGCCGCCCGTCGCACTGCTCGCCCATGTCGCCGACGACCCGGCGCGGGCGGCGTTCTGGCCGCTGGCCGAGTTCTCTCCGGAGTGGGTGGCGATCCGCTGGGCGCTGGCGCATGACGTGCCGGTCCGGTTCATCGACCTGCCGGCGTCCCACACCCTGGCGATGGCGGACGGCGACGCTCCGCCGGGCCCGGGGGACCGGACCGGGCCGGAGCCCGAGGCCGACGGCTCCGGTCACGGCGGGGTGCCCGTCACTGACGGCGGACCGGTCCATGACGGGGACGGGCGCGGCGGGCCGGACGGTACCGGGGCGGACGACGGCTGCGGCGCGTGCGGCGGGCCGGACGGGACCGGGGCGGACGACGGCTGCGGCGCGTGCGGCGGGCCGGACGGGACCGGTGCGGACGACGGCTGTGGCGCGGAAAGCCGGTTGCGGGTCGATCCGCTCGCCGTCCTCGCCGAGGCCGCCGGATACGACGACCCCGAGCGCTGGTGGGAGGACGTGGTCGAACACCGGACCGCCGTCGGCCGGCCGGCCGACGGAGCGGGGGAGCCCGGTGACGGACCGGCCCCCGAAGGGGCCGCCGCCTGCGCTGCCTTCGAGGCGCTGGCCGAGGCCATGGGGGCGCTGCGGGAGACCTACGAGGACGGGGGCCACGACCGGGACCCGGTGCGCGAGGCGCACATGCGGCTGCGGATGCGGGAGGCCGGGCGCGAGTTCGGTGACGCGTACGCCGTCGTCTGCGGTGCCTGGCACGTCCCCGCGCTGACCCGGCGGACCACGGTGACCGCGGACCGGAGGCTGCTCAAGGGGCTGCCGAAGTCCAAGGTGGAGCTCAGCTGGGTGCCGTGGACCCACCGCCGGCTGTCCCGGGACAGCGGCTACGGCGCGGGGATCACCTCACCCGGCTGGTACGGGCACCTGTTCGACGCCCCGGACCGTCCGGTCGAGCGCTGGATGACCAAGGTCGCCGGGCTCCTCCGCGCCGAGGACCATCCGGTCTCCTCGGCCCATGTGATCGAGGCGGTCCGGCTCGCGGACACACTCGCCGCCATGCGCGGCCGGCCGCTCGCCGGGCTCGTGGAGACCACGGACGCGATCAGGGCGGTGATGTGCGAGGGGTCGGACGTGCCGCTCGCGCTCGTCGAGGACCGGCTGATCGTGGGGGATGTGCTCGGCCGGGTTCCCGACTCGGCGCCGGCCGTGCCCTTGCAGCGGGATCTGACCAGTACCCAGCGCAGGCTGCGGCTCAAGCCCGAAGCCCGGGACCGGGAGTGCGAGTTCGACCTGCGCAAGGACACCGACGCCCGGCGCAGCCGGCTCCTGCACCGGCTGCGGCTGCTCGGTATCGACTGGGGGGAGCCGGTGCGGTCGCGGGGCGGGCAGGGGACGTTCCGCGAGACGTGGCGGCTGCGCTGGGAACCGGAGCTGTCGGTGCGCGTCGCCGAGGCCGGGGTGTGGGGCACCACGGTGCTCGCCGCCGCCACGGCCAAGGCCGGGGCCGACGCGGCGTCGGCCGGCTCCCTGGCCGGTGTCACCTCACTCGCCGAGCGCTGTCTGCTCGCCGGTCTCCCCGACGCGCTTCCGGTGGTGATGCGGGTGCTCGCCGACCGGGCCGCGCTCGACGCGGACGTCGGCCACCTGGCCGAGGCGCTTCCCGCGCTGGTCCGTTCGGCGCGCTACGGCGATGTGCGCGGCACCGATTCCGCCGCCCTCGCCGAGGTGGCCGCCGGTCTGGCCGAGCGGGTCTTCGTCGGGCTCCAGCCCGCGTGTGCGGGGCTCGACGCGGACGGCGCGGCGGAGATGCGGGGGCATCTGGACTCCGTCCACACGGCTGTGGGCCTGCTGGCGGAGGCGGCGTCCGCGGAGGTCGCGTCCGCGGAAGCCGCGTCCGCGGAAGCCGCGTCTGCGGAGCCGGCGTCCGGGGAGCCGGTGCCCGCGGAGCCGGCGTCCGCCGAGTCGGCGTCCGCGGACGCGACCTCCGCGGAGCCCGTGCCCGCGGAGCCCGTGCCCGTGGAGACGGCGCCCGCCGAGACGGCCGCTGTCGGCGCCGGGGCGAAGGCCGGTGCCGGCGCCGGTGCCGGCGCTGTCGAGGGCGAGGAAGGGCCGGTGGGCCGTTCGTCCGCCGAGCAGGCCGAGCAGGCAAAGCCGGCCGGACTCGCCGGGCCTGCCGGACCTGCCGGACCCGTCGGGTCGGCCGCGCCCGGCGCCGGGCTGCGGGACCGCTGGGCCGCGGTGCTGCGGACGCTCGCCGGACGCGACACCGTGCCGGGGCTGATCCGCGGCCGGGCGGCACGCCTGCTGCTCGACGACGGACGGCTGGCGGAGGACGAGGCCGCCCGGCTGATGGGGCACGCCCTGTCGCCCGGCACCGCGCCCGTGCAGGCGGCGGCCTGGATCGAGGGGTTCGTCGGCGGCGGATCCGGGGGCGGACTGCTGCTGGTCCACGACGAGCGGCTGCTCGGGCTGGTCGACGCCTGGCTCACCGGTGTTCCGGCGGACGCGTTCACCGATGTGCTGCCGCTGCTGCGGCGGACCTTCGCGGCGTACGAGTCGGGCGTACGGCGCACGCTCGGTGAGCTGGTGCGCCGGGGCCCGGCGGCACCCGGTGCGGCGGGCGCGGAGCCGGACGACGGCAGCGGGGCCGGCTTCGGCGCCGGACTCGACCCCGGACGCTCCGCGGCCGTGCTGCCGACGCTGAGCCTGCTCCTGGGGCTGGACGACGGCTGTTCCGGCGCGGACGCCGGCGGTTCCGGTACGGATCACCACGGTCCCGGGCCGGACGAGGGCGGGGCGGGCCACGCCGGGAACGGCCCCGGGCTCGGCCACCACGACCGTGAACGCAACAACTGTGAACGCAACGACGGTGAACGAGACGACAACGACCTTGCGGGGGTGGCGCGATGAGCGGTGCGACGGCGCCGGGGACGGACAGCGAGGCGGCCGAGCGGCTGCGGCGGTGGCGGATGGTGCTGGGCGGAGAAGCGGCGGACGGCACCGGTTACGTGCCGACGGGGCGGGACGCCGCGATGGACCGGACGCTCGCCGCGCTCTACGGCGGTCGGGACAAGGGCGAGGGCGGCGGCCGGTCGGCCGGGCTCGGCGGGTCCGCGCCCCGGGTCGCCCGCTGGCTCGGCGACATCCGCACCTACTTCCCGTCGTCCGTCGTGCAGGTGATGCAGCGGGACGCCATCGACCGGCTCGGGCTGTCCTCCCTGCTCCTCGAACCGGAGATGCTGGAGGCCGTCGAGGCGGACGTCCATCTCGTCGGCACGCTGCTGTCCCTGAACAAGGCGATGCCCGAGACCACCAAGGAGACCGCGCGGGCCGTGGTCCGCAAGGTGGTCCAGGAGCTGGAGAAGCGGCTGGCGACCCGCACCCGGGCCACCCTCACGGGCGCGCTCGACCGGTCCGCGCGGATCAGCCGTCCCCGGCACCGGGACATCGACTGGGACCGCACCATACGGGCCAATCTCAAGAACTACCTGCCCGAGTACCGCACCGTCGTGCCGGAGCGGCTGATCGGGTACGGGCGGGCGGCCCAGGCCGTGAAGAAGGACGTGGTGCTGTGCATCGACCAGTCCGGGTCGATGGCCGCCTCGGTCGTCTACGCCTCGGTCTTCGGCGCGGTGCTCGCTTCGATGCGGTCCATCGCGACCCGGCTGGTCGTGTTCGATACCGCCGTCGTCGATCTCACCGACCAGCTCGAAGACCCGGTGGACGTGCTCTTCGGAACCCAGCTCGGCGGCGGCACCGACATCAACCGGGCGCTGGCGTACTGCCAGTCGCAGATCACCCGGCCCGCCGACACCGTCGTGGTGCTCATCAGCGACCTCTACGAGGGCGGCATACGGGACGAGATGCTGAAGCGGGTGGCGGCGATGAAGGCGTCGGGGGTCCAGTTCGTGACGCTGCTCGCGCTGTCGGACGAGGGCGCACCGGCCTACGACCGGGAGCACGCGGCGGCGCTCGCGGCCCTCGGGGCGCCGGCGTTCGCGTGCACGCCGGACCTGTTCCCCGAGGTGATGGCCGCGGCGATCGAGAAGCGGCCGCTGCCGGTACCGGACCCGGCGACACCGTGACGGCATGCTGTGACCGCATCCCGCATCCCGCGGCCCCGTCCCGCCGCCCGCCCCGTCCGGCCGAGCCAGTCACTTCGAGCCGGTCGTTCGGGCCTGTCCGGCCGAGCCCTGCCGGACAGGCGGTGCCGCATGGACCGTGCCGGACAGACGATGCCGGACAGATCGTTGGACCGATCGTGCCGGACGGGCCGTGCGGGATGGACCGGACGGGATGGACGGGAAGGGCCTGACGGGACCGATCGGGGGCCGACTCAGCAGGAGGGACCCCGTCCCGGACCCGTCACAGCCGGACCGGCTACACGTTGGGCACGTGCAGCCGGTCCCAACTGGCCTTGCCGGGAATGCCGTCCGCGTCGCTTCCGGAGAAGCCCAGCTTGCGCTGCCAGGCCGCGTAGGACTTGCGGTCCGCCTCGGTCCACTCGGGGCCCGGGCCGACCTCGTAGCGGCCGCAGCCCTCGGCCACCAGGCGCCTGCCCATTGCGGTGATGACCTTGCTGCTGCGGCCGGAGCGGAAGAAGGAGGCGCCCGGGAACGGCTCGTACGTGGGCTCGACGGGGCCCTCGGGCGCCGACCCGAGCCGGTTCTGGATCCGGGTGCGCATGCTGTTCATGGTGAAGCCCTTGGGATCGATCTTCCCGGGCTGCCACTCCAGATGCCCGATCACGGATCTCTGCGTCCAGCCGTGCGCCCGGCAGATCGCGGCCGCCGCCTTCTCGATCGCGGTGAGCTGTGCCGCCGGCCACGGGTCGTTGCCGTTTCCGAGATTGATGCACTCGAAGCCGTAGAAGTGCCGGTTGCCGTCGGTGTTGGCCTCGTTGTCGGCGGGCAGCGCCGTCTCGTTGATCACGGCGCGGAGCACGTCGTCGTCGCCGAGTCCGGCGTGGTTCGCCCGGCCGTTGCCGACCAGGTAGACCGTGCCGTCCTTGGCGATGACCCCGTGGCACAGCGGGCCCGGCAGGCTGGAGTGCCCGTCGTAGCAGAGGTCCACCGAGCTCTGGGTGCCCGAGGTGACGGTGTGGTGGATCATCACACCGTGCGTCGGTCCCCAGGGTCCCTTGTGGTTCCGGTTGTGCGTGCGCCAGCTCCTGACCTCGACGACGTGCAGGCCCTCGTCACGGAGGGCTTTGAGCAGCCGGTCGGCGGACAACGGAGTTGCCATCGTGATGCTCCTTCAGTGGGGGATGAAAAGCGGTGCGTCGATAGGGCCTCGGGTTTCTCAGAACGCGTGCGCCATGACGCGGCGGGGAGCAGGGGGCGGGGACGGGGACGAGCGGTCGTGGTCAGGGGGTGGTCCGGACAGGGGGTTACGGCACGTCGGCCGCCGTCGGTGGGGACCGGGACGGCCATGGGGCGAAGGTGTCGTGCGGATCCACCACGTCGTTCGTTGCGCGGATCCACTACGTCGTTCTCACCGTTGTCCCGCACCGGGTCAACGGAGCGAAGTGCAGCAGGACACCGGCCGGATCCCGGAGCAGCGGCCGGTGGGCGGCGGGCGACGTCGACCGGACACTCCACGGAGCCCGTCGCGGTACGGGCCGGGATCAGCCAGTGGTCTCCGGGGCGGTAGGAGCCCCCGGGGGCGAACCGGACCTAGACGCCGTCCTCCGGATCGGTCCAGGCGCCCTCCTGGATGCGGAGCGAGCCGTGGGGCGGCTGCCGTTCTCCGGGCTGCCGTTCTCCGGACCGGGCGTACGGCCGCTGGTGCCGGCTGCGCGAAACGGGGTGGTGGTCGGCACGCCGTCCGAATCCGGCCAGCGGTTCACCGGACAGCCGGACCCGGCGCCCCGGCAGGTCGACCTCCTCCACACACAGCAGTGGCGCCGGCTCCCCGCGATCGGTATACCCGCTGTCGACCACCTCGACCCCGTCTCCGACCAGTAGATGCAGCTTTTCGCCGGGTTTCTGGGCGGTAAGTTCCGCCCAGATGCTGTCGAGTTCGGCCGACGGGAGCACGATGAGCAGTTCTCGCGGGGCCACTTGACTCCACTGCCTTTCCGTGCGGCGCGCACCGCGCGCCTCGAACCGCGCTCCGCCCGCCGCATCCCGCGTGGAGGAATCGAATCGCTGTGCGCCCTCCACGCATTCGGGCATGGAGATCCCTGAATCCCGACCCCGACCGGCCATCGGCCCGATCCTGACGATCACGACGGCGGGACTCCCGGACCGCACCCGCCGCATCGAGGAACCGGAAATCGGGCCTCACGGAGCCGGGCCAAGGCTTGTTGTTCCTGATGCGTGAGTGCTGCCTGGGGCCCTGGATCCAGCCGTGACAAGAGGCCGAGGTGTCGATCCGGTCACTTCGGGTCCCGGAATTCCCGAGATCGTCATGAGCATGATGGAGAAGGGCGGATCCGGCAGAAAGTGATTTCTCGCGAAGGGGCTCAAGATCGCGGTCAAGCGTCCACGGCGGAAATGAAGCCGAACGAGTGCAGATCTTGCTGCGGGGAATTGCGGAGCGAAGGGCGGTACATGACCGTTTGGCCGCGCTTCGGTGGGGACCCGGCGGTCGTCGGCCTCGCGTCGCCTGCCCCGGCTCGTGGCGGCCGCTCTGTGACTGTAATCACCGCTCATATGTGACCTGCGATTTAGGGCGCCCGGTCCGACGGGGATAACCTGCGAGGCGGACATGCCGCGTACCCGGACAACGTGTGCGCCTCCCTTGTGACCGCGTCGTCACGCTGCCCTTCGCGGCACGCCCAGGCAGACAACGAACCGCGATCACACCACGACAGCGGTATTGAGACGCAAAGGGACGGACGCGCGTGGACCTGTTCGAGTACCAGGCGAGGGACCTCTTCGCCAAGCACGGTGTACCGGTGCTGGCCGGTGAAGTCATCGATACGCCTGAGGCGGCGCGCGAGGCGACCGAGCGTCTCGGCGGCCGAGCCGTCGTCAAGGCGCAGGTGAAGGTCGGCGGCCGCGGCAAGGCCGGCGGCGTGAAGCTGGCCTCCGACGCGGCGGACGCCGTGGCGAAGGCCGGCCAGATCCTGGGCATGGACATCAAGGGCCACACGGTCCACAAGGTCATGCTCGCCCCGACCGCGGACATCGCGGAGGAGTACTACGTCTCCTTCCTGCTGGACCGCACCAACCGCACCTTCCTGGCCATGGCCTCCGTCGAGGGCGGCATGGACATCGAGGAGGTCGCGGCCACCAAGCCCGAGGCGCTGGCCAAGATCCCGGTCGACGCCAACGAGGGCGTGACCCCGGAGAAGGCCGCGGAGATCGTCGCCGCCGCCAAGTTCCCGGCCGAGGTCGCCGACCAGATCGCCGAGACCCTGCAGACCCTGTGGAAGGCCTTCATCGCCGAGGACGCGCTCCTCGTCGAGGTCAACCCGCTGGTCAAGACCGGTGACGGCAAGGTCATCGCGCTCGACGGCAAGGTCTCCCTGGACGAGAACGCCGAGTTCCGCCAGGCCCACCACGCCGAGCTCGAGGACAAGGCGGCGGCCAACCCGCTCGAGGCCGCGGCCAAGGCCAAGGGCCTCAACTACGTCAAGCTCGACGGCGAGGTCGGCATCATCGGCAACGGCGCGGGTCTCGTCATGAGCACCCTCGACGTCGTCGCCTACGCGGGCGAGAAGCACAGCAATGTGAAGCCCGCCAACTTCCTCGACATCGGCGGCGGCGCCTCCGCCGAGGTCATGGCGAACGGTCTCGAGATCATCCTCGGCGACCCGGACGTCAAGTCCGTCTTCGTCAACGTCTTCGGCGGCATCACCGCCTGTGACGCGGTCGCCAACGGCATCGTCCAGGCCCTGGACCTGCTCAAGTCCAAGGGCGAGGACGTCACCAAGCCGCTCGTCGTCCGCCTCGACGGCAACAACGCGGAGCTGGGTCGGCAGATCCTGACCGACGCGAACCACCCGCTCGTGACGCAGGTGGACACCATGGACGGTGCGGCCGACCGCGCCGCCGAGCTGGCAGCGAAGTAAAGGAACGGGTCACCAAACCATGGCTATTTTCCTCACCAAGGAAAGCAAGGTCATCGTCCAGGGGATGACCGGCTCCGAGGGCCAGAAGCACACCCGCCGGATGCTCGCCTCCGGCACCAACATCGTCGGCGGCGTGAACCCGCGCAAGGCCGGCACGACCGTCGACTTCGACGGCACCGAGGTCCCGGTGTTCGGCTCCGTGAAGGAGTCCATCGACGCCACCGGCGCCGACGTCACCGTCATCTTCGTGCCGCCGAAGTTCGCCAAGGACGCGGTCCTCGAGGCGATCGACGCCGAGATCGGCCTCGCGGTCGTCATCACCGAGGGCATCGCGGTGCACGACACCGCCGCCTTCTGGGCGCACGCCCAGGCCAAGGGCAACAAGACCCGGATCATCGGCCCGAACTGCCCCGGCCTCATCACCCCGGGCCAGTCGAACGCCGGCATCATCCCGGCCGATATCACCACCTCCGGCCGCATCGGCCTGGTGTCGAAGTCCGGCACGCTCACGTACCAGATGATGTACGAGCTGCGTGACCTCGGCTTCTCGTCGGCCGTGGGCATCGGTGGCGACCCGATCATCGGCACCACCCACATCGACGCCCTCGCCGCCTTCGAGGCCGACCCCGACACCGACCTGATCGTCATGATCGGTGAGATCGGTGGCGACGCCGAGGAGCGGGCCGCGGACTTCATCAAGGCCAACGTCACCAAGCCGGTCGTCGGCTACGTGGCCGGCTTCACCGCGCCCGAGGGCAAGACCATGGGTCACGCCGGTGCGATCGTGTCCGGCTCGTCCGGCACCGCGCAGGCGAAGAAGGAGGCCCTCGAGGCCGCGGGCGTGAAGGTCGGCAAGACCCCGTCCGAGACGGCCCGCCTGGCGCGCGCCGCGCTCGGCGGCTGACCTCCGGTCCCAGCTGCACCAGGGGCGGGGCTCGTACGGACGACGTACGGGCCCCGCCCTTGTGCGTGCCCGCCGCCTCTGCGCGTGCCCCGTCCGGCGAAGGCGCGGCGGGACTGCGGCGCGACGGCGGTGGGGCGACGGTGCGGCGGGGCGGCACCGGGGCCCGGACCGGAAGCCCCGGTTCCTCCGCACCATCACGGCGCCCGGGGAGGGTTCCTCTCCCGCACCCTCAAGTGCCGGCAGCCGCGGCCACGCCACCCGGCCTCAGGGGCCCGCGGCGGGCTCCGCGACCGACGAATCCGCGACCGACGAATCCGCGACCGACGAATCCGCGGCCGACGGACCAGGGGCCGACGAATCCGCGGCCGACGGATCCCCGACCGACGGACCAGGGGCCGACGGACCCGGGGCCGTGACGGCGGGCCGCTCGCGGACCTCGGGGACGTACCGGCCCGGGGAGAGCACCGCAAAGACGGCCGTGGTCAGCACGAACGCGCCGGTGATGCCGCACGCCGCGGCGGTCCAGCGCCGGGTGCGCCGCTCACTGCCGAGGCGCACGGAGCGCGCCGAGACGGCCCGTACCGGCTGCGCCGACGTCAGGCCGTCGAGCCGGCGCCGCAGGATCCCGCCGCGCAGCGTGGACGGTGCCTCGCCGATCTCCGGAAGCCGGGCCGCCACGGCCGCCCGCGCGCGGGCCAGCCGGCTCTCGGCGGCCGGGAGCGTCGCCTCCACCTCGGCGGCGGTCTCCGGCAGCCCCAGGCCCACCCCGTCGTGGAGCAGCAGCACCCGGCGGTAGCAGCGGGGGAGGGAGAGCACGGCGGCGAACAGCGCACGGTCCGGTCCGGGCGCGGTGCCGGCCGGCGGCCGGCGGCGCAGCCAGGGCTGGTGCCAGGGCGAGAGCGCGTACTCGTACGCGGCGGCCCGCACCCAGCCGGCCGGGTCGCGGTCCGCGGCCACCTCGGGCCAGTGCTGCCAGGCCTGGTGGAAGGCGCGGTCCACCGCGCGGCGCGCCAGCCGCCGGCGCCCGGTCAGCACCGTGACCTGCCGGACCAGCGCGGCGGTGTGCGCGGCGCACAGCGTCTCGAAGGCCTGCGCGGGGGCGCTCACGGCGG
This sequence comes from Streptomyces sp. bgisy100, assembly GCF_057709105.1. Lineage (NCBI taxonomy): Bacteria > Bacillati > Actinomycetota > Actinomycetes > Kitasatosporales > Streptomycetaceae > Streptomyces > Streptomyces sp. bgisy100. The sequence continues at coordinate 23,788 of NZ_JBYITE010000019.1, read as the reverse complement.
AGTACGGAGTGCGCCCCGGCGGTGCTGCCCGCCGGGTGCCGGGCGCGCCGGCGGCCGTACCGCCTCGCACCGTGGCGCGAGCGGCGGCGCCGGAAGGCGGCGTGGTCGGGGTCGGCCTGGTGGGCAGCTCCTCGGCGGCCGGACGAGCACCCGGATGAGCACCCGGGCGAGCGGTGTCCCGACGGGCGAAGTCCGGGCAGCCGGTGGCGATTCGGCCGGTGGTGAGGCGGGCGGCATCAAGGCCGGCAGCGTCGAGGTGGGCAGCGTCGAGGCCGGCGGTGTCGAGGCAGGCAGGGCCCGGGCGGGCGGCGTCCGGGGCCGGTGCGCGCCGTGCCGCCGGGCGCGGCTTCCGGTGGCGTCGTCCCCGGGTCATGCCGCGCGTCCTCCGTGGCGGTGGGCCGGCCGGACCAACGCCCCGGGGCCCCGAAGTGCGAAATGGTGCATACCCATATATTGAGCGACACGACGGCCATTGCTCCGCTCCATGGATGAATGGTGTGTTGTTGGCAGCATGTCCGCGTGACGCAATTGACCGACCGCAGCACTCCGTTGTCCTCGCGTCTCCCGGCGCGCGCCCGGCGCACGCCGGACGCCGGTGAAACGGCGCTCGGCGGGGTGGTGGCGGCCGCCCTCGGACTGGGTGCCATGACGGTTCCGGTTCTGCTGATCTGGATCGCGGCGCCGTACCCGGACAACGGGCCCAGCGGTGCGCTCCACGTGGCCGCGGCGCTGTGGCTGGCGGCGCACGGGGTCGGCCTCGTCCGGCCCGACGCCCTGTCAGGGGCCGGCGCCCCCATCGGGCTGACGCCCCTGCTGCTCGCGGCGGTTCCGGTCTGGCTGATGTACCGCGCGGCCCGGTACACCGTCGAGGCGCGGGCCGAACGCCTCGGCCGGTACCACTCGGAGGAGGTGGAACCGCCGTACCTCGGCCCCACGATCGGGTGGCTGGCGGCGGGTTACCTCTCCGTCGCCGTGGCGGCCCTCGTCTACACGTCGGGCGGTCCGCTGCACCCCGATCTGCTCGGCGCGCTGCTGCGGCTGCCGCTCGTCGCCGGGGGCGCGCTGGGGTACGGGGTGTGGGTGGCGAGCGGCCGTCCGCGCGGGCCGCTGCCCGAGGTCGTCCGGGAGGCGGCCGACCGCGTTCCGGAACGGGTACGGATCTTCCTCACCCCGGCCCGGCGGGACACCGCCCTGCGGGGCGCGGCGGCCGGCACCGCGCTGCTGCTGGCCGGGGGCGCCCTGCTCCTGCTGATGTCCCTGGCCTGGCACGGGTTCGTGGGGGAGCAGCCGTTCCTGCGGCTCCCCGAGGCCTGGTCAGGCCGGTGCGGGATGCTGCTGCTGGGCCTCGTCCTTGTCCCGAACGCCGTGGTGTGGGGGGCCGCCTACGGGCTCGGCCCGGGTTTCACCCTGGGCGCGGGCAGCGTCGCGGGGCCGCTCGGCGCGGCCGGGTACCCGTCCCTGCCGGCCTTCCCGCTCCTCGCCGGGCTGCCCGAGCAGGGACCGGGCGGCCCCGGCACCTGGTGGGTCGCGGTGGTGCCTGTCGCGGCCGGGCTGGGCGTCGGCTGGTGCACGGCGCGGGCCGCGGTGCCACCGGCGGACGCGGACACGCCGGAACGGACCGCCGGCCGGGCCGCGCGCCTGGCCGCCGCACCGGACAGGACGACGGCCGCCCCGGTCGGCGGGGTCTCCGACCCGGTCGGCGGGCTCTCCGCCCTGGACGGGAGGGCCGCCGCCCTGGATGGCAGGGCCGCCGCCTCGGATGACAGGGGCTCCGCCTCGGATGACAGGGTCTCCGACCCGGACGAGAGGCGGGAGCAGACCTTCCGGAGCGTCCGGGAGACGGCTCTGACGGCCGCGCTGTCGAGTGTCGGCTGCCTGCTGGCCACGGCGCTGCTCACCGGGCTCGCGGACGGACCGCTCGGCCGGCGGGGGCTCGCCGCCTTCGGCCCGAGCTGGTGGCTGACCGGCCCGGCCGCCCTGGCCTGGACCCTGCTGGTCGGAACCCCCACCGCACTGCTCCTGCGCTGGTGGTGGATCCGCGAACGGCGCCGTGCGCCAGGCGCCGAGCGATGGCTCCGGTCGCGTCTGCACAAGCTGCGCCCGCCGGCTGCCCGGCTGCGGGCCCGGACGGGCCGGGCCCGCACGCTCCTGCGGGAATCCCGGCTGTACGGCCTGCTGCGCGCGACAGGGCCGGGACGCCGGACCGGACGGGCCACGGAGGCGGACGGAACAACGGAGAGCGGTGCAACGGAGAGCAGAACAACGAAGAGCGGTGCAACGGAGAGCGGAACAACGGAGAGCAGGAGGACGGTGGGCGGGGCGGTCACGGGCGAGGAGGGGACCCCGGGACCGCCGGCGCAGCGCGACCGCCACGGCCGCGGGGGTCACGGCCACCGGGGCGGCACGGACGGCGCCCCCGACCCCGCGGTCGCCGGTGCCCGGCCCCTGCGGCGCAGGCCGGACCGCCCGTCGCTGCCCGGCAGCCGCCCCTCCCCGGCGGAGGAGTGCGACGACGGGCGCCCCTCCCCGGCGGACGAGCGCGACGACGCGCGCGGCTCCTGGCTCCCCCTGCCCCGGACCGGGCCGGCTGCCGATCCGGCGCCGCCCTCCGTCGGACGAACGGTTTCCCGGTCTCTCTGGCCACCGCTGCCGCGCAGACGCCGCGCCGCCGACGACCCGCGGTCACCCGCACCGGGCCCGCGGCTTCCTGAGGCCAGGCGAGGCGCAGGGTCCGGGCCCGAGGACGGCGGCTCCGGGCGCTCGGCTGAAATCCCCGACCGCCCGCCTCGCCTCCGCCCGCCCCGCCATGCCGACCACCCGCCGAACGGCCGGTCCCGCTCCTTGTGGACCCGACTGCGCCGCACCCGCGGGACACCGTCCGCCGCTGGTTCGGAGGGGCCGGTGGAGGCGAGGCCGTCGGAATCGAGGCCGTCGGAATCGAGGCCGGCGGAGGCGAGGCGGGCGGAGGCGAGGCGGGCGGAGGCGAGGCGGGCGGAGGAGCCGACAGAGGGGCCGGCACACGGACCGGCGGAGGCACCGACGCACGAACCGACCGATCGGCCGACGGACTGACGGTCTGACGAACGGTCCTGACGCCCCACCGCCCCCGAAGCCCCACCGCCCCCGAAGCCCCACCGACCCCGAAGCCCCACCGACCCCGAAGCCCCACCGGCCGCGCTCCCCGGCGCCCCGCCCCGGGCCGCCGCGGACCGTTCCCGGACGCACCGCCCCGGACCGTTCTGCCGCGCCCCGCGACAGCCGCCCCGGACCTCCCTGCCGCGCCCACGACGCCGCGCTCGGAGCCCCCGCCCCTTCAGCGGCAGAGCGCGTCGAGGTCCGCGGAGAAGGACGGGAAGGCGGCCCGTGCCTCGGTGATGATCTCCCGGGCAGGCCGGCGCGGTGTGGTCGCGTGCCGCGTCGCGAGCTCGGCCAGGGACCCGTCGGGGCTCGCCTCCCGCTCGTCGTACAGCGCGGCCTCCATCGGGCCGAAGCCGTCGGCCAGCACCCACAGGAAGTCGGAGAGGCAGCCGGCCACCAGACCGCGCTCGCCCTCGGAGCCCATGAAGATCACCGGCTGCTCGGCGAGGGGACGGCCGGGCCGTATGCGCCAGAGGGCCGCGAGTCCGTCGCCGCCGTTCTGGCCGAAGATCCGGTAGGCGTCGCCGTCCAGCTCGTGGTTCCCGGTCCACAGGCGCAGCCACCGGGTCGTCTCCTCCGGGGAGTCGAAGGCGCCGTACGGCTCGAAGTCGACGCCCTCGCCCTCCTCGCCGTAGTCGAACTCGACCCGCGCGACGTCGGACAGGGCGGGCGGGAAGCGGCGGTCGTCGCCGGGCGTGTCGGTCATGCGGGCCATTCTGTACGCCGCCACCGACAGCGCCCCGCGGGTCAGTTGCGGGTGCTCAGCAGCGGGCGCAGCTGCTCGGGGAGCAGGTCCTCGCAGGAGTGCCGGGACGACTGCGTCAGGGCGTCGTTCACGCAGGTGTAGTAGTCGCGGTAGACGATCTGGAAGGAGAAGGTCGCCGCCACGATCGCCAGGGCGAGACTTCCGGTGACCAGTCCGCTGACCGCCGCCGTCGTCTGCTGCCGGGGGTTGCCGACGGGTGCGCTTCCGGTGCCGTCGCCCGGTGTCCCCGGCTCGGCCGTGGCACCCGTCCGGACGACGTCCGCGGCCGCCGCGCCCGTCCGCGGGCGGACCGGCTTCCCGCGCAGGGAGCTGACCCCCCAGTAGAGCGCGAGGGCGCCCAGCAGCAGGGCCACCTCGGGAATGCTGAACAGCGCGAAGAAGAAGGCCCACATGCCCGCGAGCAGGGCGTAGCGGGCGCGCCGCTGGAGCGGGTCGGTGGGGTCCCAGCGCAGGCCGGCCGGGCCGCCCGGGCCCTTCTGGCCGCCCTCGCCGTCGGGGCGGCCGGCGTCGTCGTTCTGCTGCGGTCCCGGGCCGGGTCGGGCGCCGAAGCCGCCGCTCTGCCGGCCGGGCTGACGGCTGCTCCACTGGCTGCCCCAGTGCTGCTGCCGGCTCCGGCCGTCCTCGCCCTGCCCGTTGCCGTCCTGCCCGTTCCCGTCCTGTCCGTCGCCGCCCCCGCCGTTCCCCCGGCCGCCGTTCCCCTGCCCGTCGCCGCTGCCGCCGCTCCCGCCGGGCCGGCCGTCGTGGTCGCCGCCCCGCGGGGTGCGGGGCCGCCAGGGCTGGTCCGGGCGGCCCTCCGGCGGAGGAGCGAAGGGGTTGTCCTCCCCGTCCGGGGACGGGGACGCCGAGGGCCGGCGCTCGCGCAGCAGCGGCACCGGCGCAGCCGCCGGTCCCCACGGCAGCCCCGCCGGGTCGAGGGAGGGTGCCGTGGAGAGCGGGAGTCGGAGAGCCGCGCGGCGGCGTCGGTCCGGCATCTGGAGTGTGTCTTCCCCTTGTGTCGTCGTCTCCCCTGGAGGGTCCGGGCCGTCCGGGGCCCGGCCCCGGGCGGGACGGGTCCGTGACGCAGACGCTACCTTCCGCGCGCGCCCCCGTCCCGTGGGGGCCGTTCGGTGTGCCGGTATCGTTGCTGACGTTCGAGGGCTTCGTAGGGTCTTCCGTATCGCGGGAATCCCTTCGTTTGTACGACTCTACGACCCGGAAACCCCGCCAACCGCAGGGTCCCTCCCCCGATTGCCGGGAGGGCTGCCACGAAAGAGCTCCTTGTGTCCTCGTCCCGTCCCCGCTCCGGACCGGCCCGGCTGGTCGTGCTCGTCTCCGGTTCCGGTACGAACCTCCAAGCCCTGCTCGACGCGATCGCGGCCGCCCCGCAGGGGTACGGCGCCGAGATCGTCGCGGTGGGAGCCGACCGCGACGACATCGCGGGCCTCGAACGTGCCGAGCGCGCCGGGATTCCGACCTTCGTGTGCCGGGTGAAGGACCACCCCACCCGTGCCGCATGGGACCTGGCGCTCGCCGAGGCCACCGCGGCGCACGGGCCCGACCTGGTCGTCTCGGCGGGCTTCATGAAGATCGTGGGGAAGGAATTCCTCGCCCGGTTCGGCGGCCGGTTCGTCAATACGCACCCCGCCCTGCTGCCCAGCTTCCCCGGCGCCCACGGCGTCCGCGACGCGCTCGCGGCCGGCGTGAAGGTGACCGGGTGCACCGTCCACTTCGTCGACGACGGCGTCGACACCGGCCCGATCATCGCCCAGGGCGTGGTCGAGGTGCGGGACGAGGACGACGAAGCCGCTCTGCACGAGCGGATCAAGGAAGTCGAGCGAGCGCTGCTCGTCGATGTCGTGGGGCGCCTGGCCCGCCACGGCTACAGCATTGATGGACGAAAGGTACATGTCGGTGAATAACGAGGGATCTGTGACCGCCGAGGGGACGCAGCGGCCCATCCGTCGCGCGCTGATCAGCGTCTACGACAAGACCGGCCTGGAGGAGCTGGCCCAGGGCCTGCACGCGGCGGGCGTCGAGCTGGTCTCGACCGGTTCCACGGCCGGGCGGATCGCCGCCGCCGGGGTGCCCGTCACCAAGGTCGAGGAGCTCACCGGATTCCCCGAGTGCCTGGACGGCCGGGTGAAGACCCTGCACCCGCGCGTCCACGCCGGCATCCTCGCCGACCTGCGGCTGGACGCGCACCGCGCGCAGCTCGACGAGCTGGGCGTCGCCCCGTTCGAGCTGGTCGTGGTGAACCTCTACCCGTTCCGGGAGACCGTCGCCTCCGGCGCGAGCCCCGACGAGTGCGTCGAGCAGATCGACATCGGCGGCCCGTCCATGGTCCGCGCCGCCGCGAAGAACCACCCCTCGGTGGCCGTGGTGACCAGCCCCGAGCGGTACGCCGACGTGCTGGCCGCGGTCCGCGAGGGCGGCTTCGGCCTCGCGGCGCGCAAGCGGCTGGCGGCCGAGGCCTTCCAGCACACGGCGGCCTACGACGTGGCCGTGGCCTCCTGGTTCACCGGCAGCTACGCCCCCGAGGAGGGCTCCGCGGGCCTGCCGGAGTTCGTCGCCGGCGCCTGGGAGCGCAAGAACGTCCTCCGCTACGGCGAGAACCCGCACCAGGCCGCCGCCCTCTACACCGACGGCACCCCCGAGGGCATCGCCAACGCCGAGCAGCTGCACGGCAAGGAGATGTCCTTCAACAACTACATCGACACCGAGGCCGCCCGCCGCGCCGCGTTCGACCACGACGAGCCCTGCGTCGCGATCATCAAGCACGCCAACCCGTGCGGCATCGCGATCGCCGGGGACGTGGCCGAGGCCCACCGCCGGGCCCACGAGTGCGACCCGCTCTCCGCGTTCGGCGGCGTCATCGCCGTCAACCGCCCGGTGAGCGTGGCGATGGCCGAGCAGGTCGCCGAGATCTTCACCGAGGTGATCGCGGCCCCCGGCTACGAGGACGGCGCCGTCGAGGTGCTGGCCCGCAAGAAGAACATCCGGGTGCTGCGGGTCGAGGGCACGCCGCTCCAGCCGGGCGACCTCAAGCCGGTCTCCGGCGGTGTGCTGCTCCAGCAGAGCGACGCCTTCCAGGCCGAGGGCGACGACCCGGCCAACTGGACGCTCGCCACCGGCGAGCCGCTGGACGCGGCGGGCCTGCGCGAGCTGGCCTTCGCCTGGCGTGCCTGCCGGGCCGTCAAGTCCAACGCCATCCTGCTCGCCAAGGACGGCGCGACCGTCGGCGTCGGCATGGGCCAGGTGAACCGGGTCGACTCGGCGAAGCTCGCCGTGGAGCGCGCCGGCGCCGAGCGGACGGCCGGTTCCTGCGCCGCCTCCGACGCCTTCTTCCCGTTCCCCGACGGACTGGAGGTGCTGACGGCGGCCGGCGTCAAGGCCGTGGTCCAGCCCGGCGGTTCGGTCCGCGACGAGCAGGTCGCCGAGGCCGCGCGGAAGGCGGGCGTGACGATGTACTTCACCGGGACGCGCCACTTCTTCCACTAGGAGTCCGCTTCCACCAGGGACACCGCCACCAGGACACCGCCCGGAAGCAGGACACCGTCCGGGCACCGGACAGGAACGCCGTCTCCGGAAGTCCGTTCCGGAAGTCCGTGAAGGAGCCCCGGCCCGTCGGCCGGGGCTTCTCCTGTCCCGGCCGACGGGCCGACCCGGTCTCCGTGCCCCGGTCCCCGCGCACCCGGCGCGGGGACCGGGGCTCCCCCGGGAGACCCCCTCCCCGTCGGACCCGATCCTCGCCCCGCGCCGGGCGGTGCGGAACCTCGGACCTGCGAGGGTCATCGCTCCTCGCGAGGGGTGTACTTCTTGAGGTGGCGCGCCACCCGGTCCGCGTAGCCGCGGTTGCGTTCCGGTACCCCGCCCGCCTCGTTCACCCGGGCGAACGAGGTCCGGTACGCCACGGCCACCAGCACCTGGCGGTCGCCCCGCAGGCCGGGGTCCAGGCGCGGCGCGATCACGCACAGGTAGCGGCCGACGGCCGGGATGGACACCTCGGGCGGGAACGGCGGCTCCGGCTCGCCCGTCGCGGGCACCTCGTCCGGCGGGAGGTAGGACCCGAGGACCCGGGGGGTCCACCGGGCGATCCCGTACTCGTCGCGGGCCGGGTCGGAGAGGTCCGGGTCGAAGTTGCTCTCCGCCTTGAGCAGCGCGGCGATGAGCGCCGGGGTCACCTCCTCCTGGGTGCAGCGGTGCGCGGCGTTGACGATCAGCCGGCGGTACGCCACCGGTACGCCCGCGTCCGTCCGTAACTCCTCCCGGCCGTAGGCGGCGCGGGCCGCCTTCCCGTCCGCCGCGGCCCCGCCGCCCTCGCCCAGCACGCCCACGCCGTAGCCGAGGGCCGCCACCGCGACCGTGGCCGCGGCGGCGGACACCCCGACCAGGGCCCGGGAGCGGCGCGAGGCCGGTCCGGACAGCCGCCGGGCGAGCCGCTGCGGCAGCCGCGGGGAGCGGCCCACCCCGGCCAGCTCCTCCACCCGGCGCAGCACCGCGCGGGCCGGGTGCGCGGCGCGCTCCTCGTGGGTGCGGGCGAGACAGTCGGCGACGAGCCGGCGCCACGCCGGCGACAGGCCGGGGGAGAGCCGCAGCTCCTCGGCGCCGCGGGCGTACCGCACGGTCGCGTCGCGCCGGGCGGGGACGGAGGCGCCGGGCATCGGCAGCGTCCCGGTCAGCAGCAGATGCGCGACCACGCCGAACGCCCAGATGTCGGCGGTCGGCCGGATCTGCTGGCCGCGCTCGCCGATGTCCGACCAGAGCAGCTCCGGAGGCGTGTAGTCCGGGGTGGAGAACGCCGGGGTGTACGCGTGGGTGCCCTCCAGCTCGGCGGCCAGATTGAAGTCGCCGAGCCGCACTTCGGGCCCCCGGGAGCCCTGGCGGTCCAGCAGCAGGACATTGCCGGGCTTGAGGTCGCCGTGCACCCAGCCCGCCTGGTGCAGCTGCGCCAGCCCCTCGGCGACCTGCGCGAGCAGGGCCGGGCCGTCCGCCACGGGCCCGCCGCCGGCCCGCTCGACGACGGCGTCCAGCGACTCCCGGGCGCGCTCCAGGACGAGCACGGTGGCCCCGTCGAGCTCCGGGTGCTCCGGATCGTCGACGGTCAGCGCCTCGTACATCCGGATCAGCCGCGGGCGGCGCAGCCGGCGGTGCAGGTCGAGTTCGCGCCCGGCCAGCTCCGCGAGATGGCGCAGCTGGCGGGGCGTGCGGGTGCCGGTGGGAAGGAACTTGAGCGCCGCGGTCGTGGGCAGGTCCGGCGGTCCGTTACCGGCCGGGCCGCGGCGCCGGGCCGCGTACACGCTGCCGAACGCCCCGCTGGCCAGCGGCTCGCGCACCTCCCAGCCGCCGACCCGGTACCCCTTGGGCACCTGGACCGCGAACGGGCCGCCGCTCACCGGGGCTTCCCCTCGACGACGCCGAGCTGGTCCTCCCGCACCAGGTCGAAGCGGAGGGCGAGGGAGACCAGCGACTCCTTCTTGCCGTTCAGCCGGGTGCCGCCGCCCGGGGCCGAAGGGGCGCTCTCCGGCGGCGGTTTGAGGCGCAGCTTCACCGCGAGATAGTCGATGTTCCACTGCACGGTGGTGCGGTTCACCGCGGGCCACACCGGCTTCAGGCGCTCCACGACCTGTTCGACCGTCGGCAGCGGGGCGTGCGGTTCCCCGCGCAGCCGCGGCTCGCACAGCGCGGCGAGGACGAGGAAGTAGCGCTTGCCGCGGTCCAGCGGGAAGGGCAGGGCGGTGGGTTCGCCGCCGGTGCCCTCGCTGTTCTCCAGGTAGTCGTGGCGCGGGGCCCAGACGTCGAAGCCCACCAGGTCGTTGCCGGCGGGCAGGACGACACGGGAGAACTCGAAGGGGACGGGCGCGTCGACGCGGCCCGGGCCGATCTTGATGTGTTCCCCGGCGCCCTCGGGGTTCTCCACGACGTAGGTCTGCCGGCGGCTGCGGTTGGTCAGCGTCCAGAACGTGGCGGTCGCGGTGATCTCACCGGCCGAACGGGACACCCCCGCATGGTCGATCGCCAGGAACGGAGCGTCGCCGGAGGGCCGTATGCCCGTGCGGCCGAAGCGGAGCGTCGCCCCGGGCTCCAGCCGCAGCTGGGAGTCCGGGCCCCGGGATCCGTCGGGCACCACGATGACGCTGAACACCTACGTTCCTCCCGGTCGAGGATCGGCGGCGTTCAGGCTACTGAGGCGCAGATCACGCTGGCAACGCGGCGCGAGGGGCGCACCGTTTCTGCGGTGCGCCCCTCGGGGTTGCGTGTGCTGCCGGCGGCGGCCCTCAGTAGCGAGGGCGGTTGAACCAGGCGGCACCGTCGGCCTTGGCCAGGAACACGATGACGAGGATGCTCAGGATCGTGTGGACCAGGCCCACCAGGATGAACGGGTAGATGCCGAGCACCGCGGTGATCGAGGCGAAGACGATGCCGGTGACGCGTATGCCGTTGCCGCCCTTGCCGAACTTCGCGCCGAGGAAGACGGCGAGCACGCCCCAGGCCAGGACCACCACGGCGAACCCGTAGATGGCGCCCGTCGAGAAGTCGGCGAGCTGCTGGAACTGCACGTCGTCCTTGTACAGCGGGTCGTCCTGGGCCTTGCCCACCGCGACGGCGGTGAACATGAAGAGCGCGGCGCCGATCACCTGGAACGCGGCGATCACGAAGAGCAGGATGCGGGAGGCGGTCACGCCGCCCGGCATGGTCGTCGGAGCGCCGCCCGGGTAGCCGCCGTACCCCTGGCTGACCGGCGGGGCCTGCGGGTAGCCGTAGCCCGGCTGGCCGGGGGGCTGCTGCTGCGGGTAGCCGTAGTTCTGGCCCTGCTGGGGCTGGGCATACGGGTTGTTCGGGTCGGGATAGCTCATGACTTCCTCCGAGCGCTGGTACGGATGACAAGCGCGCACGGAGGTTGGATCCGTCAAGTGCAACAGCGGCCCGCCCCCGTAACGCCGCGATTCCGCACCATCGTCGTGCCCGTGTCAACAGATTGTCCAGCCAAGATCCTCAAAGGTGGCGAATCGGTAACCTTCATGAGACGGAAGCCCTGATTGGATCGACGGGACCCCGATCCGGGAGGATGGACCCATGACCGCCCAGATTCTCGACGGCAAGGCCACCGCAGCCGCGATCAAGTCCGAGCTCGCCGCCCGCGTGGAGGCCCTCCGGGCCCGTGGCATCACCCCGGGTCTCGGGACCCTGCTGGTCGGGGACGACCCGGGCAGCAAGTGGTACGTCGCGGGCAAGCACCGCGACTGCGCGCAGGTGGGCATCGCCTCCATCCAGCGGGAGCTGCCCGAGACGGCCACCCAGGACGAGATCGAGGCCGTGGTCCGGGAGCTCAACGAGGACCCGGCCTGCACCGGCTACATCGTCCAACTGCCGCTCCCCAAGGGCATCGACACCAACCGGGTCCTGGAGCTGATGGACCCGGCCAAGGACGCCGACGGGCTGCACCCCACCAACCTCGGCCGGCTGGTGCTGAACGAGCCGGGGCCGCTGCCCTGCACGCCCAACGGCATCATCACGCTCCTGCGGCGGCACGGTGTGGAGATCAACGGCGCCCATGTGGTGGTCGTCGGCCGCGGTGTGACCGTCGGCCGCTCGATCGGTCTGCTGCTCACCCGCAAGTCCGAGAACGCCACCGTCACCCTCTGCCACACCGGCACCCGTGACCTCTCCGCGCAGCTGCGCCAGGCGGACATCGTGGTCGCCGCCGCCGGTGCCACGCACATCGTGAAGCCGGAGGACGTGAAGCCGGGCGCCGCCGTGCTGGACGTGGGCGTGAGCCGGGACGAGGACGGCAAGATCGTCGGCGATGTGCACCCCGGCGTGGCGGACGTCGCCTCCTGGATCTCCCCGAACCCCGGCGGGGTCGGCCCGATGACCCGCGCCCTGCTGGTGCAGAACGTCGTCGAGGCAGCCGAACGGCATGCGCTCGCCGCAGGCTGACCGGGAAGGGGCGGTGGCAGCCATGGCTGAAGAGACCGGCCCGGACCGGACGTCCGGATCCGACGGCGCGGTGCGCGGGACCGGTGGCGCGGCGGCGGAGACGGCGCTGAACGAGACCGTGGTGAACGAGACCGTGCCGAACGAGGCCGCGCACGCCGCCGGGACGGCGGACGGTGCTGCGGCGGACGCGCCCGGCACGGACGCCGCGCCCGCCCCGAACGCTGCCGCCACGGCCTCCGCCTCGGCGGGCGGCCCGGGCGCGGACGGTGCGGCGGCCGGCTCCGGCGCGCGTACCGGTTCTGACGACGCGCGCACCGGTCCAGACGCCGAGACCGACGCCGGCGCAGAGAGCGGTTCCGGATCCGAGACCGGTCCCGGCGCCGAGAACGGTTCCGGATCCGAGGCCGGCTCCGGTGCGGAGCCGGCGGACGGCGAAGGAACGGATGCCGACGCGGTCCGGCCGGCCCGCAGCCGTCGGTTCCCCCGGCTGACCCGGGACACCGCCCGGCCGGAGGGCGGCGGACGGGCCGCGTCCGGCGGGGCGCCGGCCCCCGCGCGCCAGTGGCCGCTGATCGCCGTCATCGGCGGGACCGCGGTCGGCCTGCTGGTCGTCGCGACCGACGCGGGCCGGGCGGGGACGCTCATCATCGGGCTCTCGCTGATCGCGGCCGCGGTGCTGCGGCGCGTCCTGCCGTCGGTGGGCATGCTGGCCGTGCGGTCGAAGTTCACCGACATGGCCACCTACGGCGGACTGGGCCTGGTCATCGTGCTGCTGGCGATGATGATCCAGCCCAACCCCTGGCTGGACATCCCGTGGCTGGAGGACGTGGCCCACTTCTCCGTGGAGTGACGTCTCCCCGCCGCGACTTCTCCCTGCGGGGGGTGCCCGCGGCCGGGCCTCCGCGAGCGAGCCGCCGGTCCGGTGCCGGAGCGTCTCCGGCCGGGCACGTGCGGTGAATTCCGTGCGCGGCGATGAACCGAACAGCGGCGCCCGTCCTCTCCCCCGTGGGAGGACGGGCGCCGCTGCGTTTCCTAAGCGGAACCGGAATGCCGGCGTTCTCCGGGTGCCGGTCCGTCGGGCCGGCGGGCCCGGAGTCCGCCCCGGTCGCCCGGTGCCGCCCATAGAGGATCTTGGAACGGGGCCCGGGACTCAATGGGCCGTAGCCGCCTGTGGCACGGCGGTGACCGTTCCATCGAGGTGCTGCGCTTACGCAACAACTGTCACCCGGTTGCAACCGCGCACCCGCGAGCCAGTGCGACAATCGGAAGGACCGAGGGGCGCGTAGGGGGCGTAGTCCCGGTGCGCCTGTCCGCACGCCCCTCCGGAGGGAATTGACATCCCCGGTGATGCATCACCGTGTGCGGTCCCGGGCCAGAGCCTCGGGGGAGGGCTCACGGCGCCGGGAGGACATCAGCACGGCACGGGGGGAACAGGGGGAGGCACATGCCTCGTTGGAGGGCGCTGCCGGAAGAGCTCGATCCGCAGGTGCGGGAGTTCGCCGGCCAGCTCCGCAGGCTCGTCGACCGCAGTGGCTTGGGTATCGCCGCAGTGGCGGACCGGACCGGCTACAGCAGGACGTCGTGGGAGCGCTATCTCAACGGGAGGCTGCTGCCTCCCCAGCGCGCCGTGATCGCCTTCGCGGAGGTGACCGGGGCCAACTCCGGCCATCTGACCACGATGTGGGAGCTCGCGGAGCGTGCCTGGAGCCGCTCCGAGATGCGGCACGACGTCACGATGGAGGCGATCCGGGTCTCCCAGGCGCGGGCCGCGCTGGAGGAGTTCGAGGCGAAGGGCGGGAAGAAACCCGGGCCGGGCAAGCGGGCCGCGCCGCCGGTCCGCCGCGGCGGCGCCAAGGACACCGGCCGGCCGCAGCCGGCGGCCGGGGCGGCCGCCTTCGACCTGGGCGCCCCGGGGGCGGTGTCGTCCGCCGCGCAGGGCGGGGACGGGCCGGGCGTCGCGGACGGCCCCGGCCCCGTGAAACCGGCGGGACGGGGCGACGGCGACGGCGGCGACCGGCCGCGCCGCCGCACGGCGCTGCTGGTCAGCGGTGTCGTGGGCGCCCTGCTGCTGGTCACCGCCGCCGTGCTCCTCTTCGGCCCCGGCTCCGGCGGCGACGAGGAGGCGCGGGCGGCCAAGCCCGCCCCGAAGCCCACCGTGTCGAAGGCCCCGAAGCTGCCGCCCGGGGTGAAGTGCACCGGCGAGTCCTGCTCGGGCAAGGACCCGGAGACCATGGGCTGCGGCGGCAAGTACGCGAAGACGGTGGCCGACGCGACGGTCGGCACCGCGTTCATCGAGGTCCGGCACAGCACCGTCTGCGCGGCGTCCTGGGCCCGGATCACCCAGGCCGCTCCCGGTGACACCGTCAAGATCACCGCGGGCGGGCAGGCGGAGAGCGACTCGGCGGGCCCGGGCACCGAGGCGTACACGCAGATGGTCGCGGCGGAGACGCCGGACGGGGCCGAGGGGTGCATCCGGACGCAGGCCGGTCAGCAGGGCTGCGCGCAGCCGCGCACCGGCTGACCGGGGTCCTGCCGGTTCTGCCGGTTCTGCTGGATCTGCCGCGTCTGCCGGCCGCCGGCCTTCCCTGGGCGGCCGGTCCTGCCGCCCAGGGAAGACGCCGGCTGCCGGCCGGGTCCCGTCGGCCGCGGGATCCGTCGCCCACGTCGGCCGCCGGACCCGTCGGCCGCCGGACCCGCCGTTCACCGCCCCTGCCGTTCACCGGACCCGTCGGCCACTGGCCCCGCTGATCGCCGGCCCCGCTGATCGCCGCCCCCGCCGCCCGCCGGACCTGCCCGTTCCCGAGTGGAAACCGGGCGGGACGGTGGGGTCGCCCGGCGGGCGTATCGGCGGGTCGCGCGGGCGGAGGGAGGCGTTCCGTGAGCCCGTGCCCGTAGGTGCAGATCCGGCCACCGATCCGGCTGAAATTGGTAGGCATGCCCCTGGGGGAGTGGGGAAGGCGTTCGGCACCCCCCACGGGTACGGTCCACCCCCCGGCGGCCGCTCGCCATCCCCCCCCTCAGGGCGAGCGGCCGCCACCCCTTTGTGGGGAGGCCGGCCGCTGCGCAGGACGCCGTCCGCGCCGGCGGCAGGGGCTCGGGTGAGCCCGCGGGGGCTCCGGTGAGCCGCACCACACGGGGCCGGGGGTTCGCGGAGGGCCGCGCAGGATAGCCTGACGGGCGGGTCTCCCGCAGTACCCAAGAAGGCTGACGCCGGGCCGGAGACCCACCACACAGGGCAGGGACACCCACCGCCAGGTTCGCAAGCAGGAGATCGCCATGACCCGCACTCCCGTCAATGTCACCGTCACCGGCGCCGCCGGCCAGATCGGCTACGCGCTGCTCTTCCGCATCGCCTCCGGTCACCTCCTCGGCGCGGACGTGCCGGTCAAGCTCCGTCTGCTGGAGATCCCGCAGGGGCTGAAGGCCGCCGAGGGCACCGCCATGGAGCTCGACGACTGCGCGTTCCCGCTGCTCCAGGACATCGAGATCACCGACGACCCGAACGTGGGCTTCGCCGGTGCGAACGTCGCCCTGCTGGTCGGCGCCCGCCCCCGTACCAAGGGCATGGAGCGCGGTGACCTGCTCGAGGCCAACGGCGGCATCTTCAAGCCGCAGGGCAAGGCCATCAACGACCACGCCGCGGACGACATCAAGGTGCTCGTCGTCGGCAACCCGGCCAACACCAACGCGCTGATCGCGCAGGCCGCCGCCCCGGACGTGCCGGCCGAGCGCTTCACCGCGATGACCCGCCTGGACCACAACCGTGCGCTGTCCCAGCTCTCGAAGAAGACCGGTGTCCCGGTCTCCGAGATCCGGAAGCTCACGATCTGGGGCAACCACTCGGCCACCCAGTACCCGGACATCTTCCACGCCGAGGTCGCGGGCAAGAACGCCGCCGAGGTCGTCAACGACGAGAAGTGGCTGGCCGACACCTTCATTCCGACCGTGGCCAAGCGCGGCGCCGCGATCATCGAGGCCCGGGGCGCGTCCTCGGCCGCCTCCGCCGCCAACGCCGCCATCGACCACGTCCACACCTGGGTCAACGGCACCGCCGACGGCGACTGGACCTCGATGGGCATCCCGTCGGACGGCTCCTACGGCGTCCCGGAGGGCCTGATCTCCTCCTTCCCGGTCACCACCAAGGACGGGAAGTACGAGATCGTGCAGGGCCTGGAGATCAGCGACTTCTCCCGGACCCGCATCGACGCCTCGGTGGCGGAGCTCGCCGAGGAGCGCGACGCCGTCCGCGGTCTCGGCCTGATCTGATCCGCACCACCGCGCACACCCCGGCGCACCCGAAGCGCCCCCGGCCGGCACCGCCACCGGGGGCGCTTCGGCGTTGTGGCCCGCCTCACTTCTGACGATGTGTGGGTGGTCACAACCCATGTCCAGAGTTGGGTGGTTATGAGAGCCTCCGGGTAGGCGGTTCCTCAGTCGCCACGTGAGACAGGCCACTTAGCGTTAACCTTTAGGCATACGTTTTTGAGTTCGGGATAGGGGTCCCTGCTGCTGGGTTGCACCCAGCGCGGAACATTTCAGGCAGGGAAGGCAGAACTCAACGTGTCGGCAACTGAGACGATCCACGTAGACGGCGTGTGGCGCGCCGCCGCATCCGGTGCCACCCGCGAGGTCCTCGACCCCGCCGACGCCAAGACTCTGGCGCTGGTGGCCGAGGGTGGCGCGGACGACACCGACGCGGCCATCGCCGCCGCCCGGCGTGCCTTCGACTCCGGCCCCTGGCCGCACACCCCCGTCGCCGACCGCGCCGCGCTGCTGCGCCGCGTCGCCGACCTGCTCCAGCGGGACCGCGAGGACATCGCGCTCATCGAGAGCCGGGACACCGGCAAGACCCTGGAGGAGGGCCGGGTCGACGTCGACGACGTGACCAACGCCTTCCGCTACTTCGCGGACCTCGTGATGAACGAGAGCGGCGGCCGGGTCGTGGACGCCGGTTCCCCCGAGGTGCACAGCGTCGTCGTGCACGAGCCGGTGGGCGTCTGCGCGATGATCACCCCCTGGAACTACCCGCTGCTCCAGGCCAGCTGGAAGGTGGCCCCGGCGCTCGCCGCGGGCAACACCTTTGTGCTCAAGCCCAGCGAGGTCACCCCGCTGTCCACCGTCCACCTGGTGAAGCTGCTTCTCGAGGCGGGCCTGCCGAACGGTGTCGCCAACCTGGTCACCGGCGCGGGCGACCCGGTCGGCGCCCGGCTCTCCGACCACCCGGACGTCGACCTCGTCTCCTTCACCGGCGGCCTCGCCAGCGGCACCAAGGTCATGCAGGCCGCGGCGCCCTCGGTGAAGAAGGTGGCCCTGGAGCTGGGCGGCAAGAACCCCAACGTCGTCTTCGCCGACGCGTGCGCGACCGAGGAGGGCTTCGACACCGCCGTGGACCAGGCCCTCAACGCGGCCTTCATCCACAGCGGCCAGGTGTGCTCCGCCGGTGCCCGGCTGATCATCGAGGAGTCGGTGCGCGACCGGTTCGTCGCCGAGCTCGCCCGCCGGGCCGAGAAGATCAAGCTCGGCCGCGGCACCGAGGACGGCGTCGAGTGCGGCCCGCTGGTCTCCGCGCAGCAGCTCGCCAAGGTCGAGGCCTACGTCGCCTCCGCCCGCGAGGAGGGCGCGGTGGTGCGCTGCGGCGGCAACCGCCCCGCGCCGTCCGAGGTGCGCCCCGCCACCGGCTACTTCTACGAGCCGACCGTCCTGGACTACTGCCACGGCGAGATGCGTGTGGTGCGGGAGGAGACCTTCGGCCCGATCCTCACCGTGGAGACCTTCCACACCGAGGACGACGCCGTCGCCCTGGCCAACGACACCGAGTACGGCCTCGCGGGCGCCGTGTGGACCTCCGACCCGGGCCGTGCGCGGCGCGTCGCCGGACGGCTCCGGCACGGCACCGTGTGGATCAACGACTACCACCCGTACCTCCCGCAGGCCGAGTGGGGCGGCTTCGGCAAGTCCGGCGTCGGCCGTGAGCTGGGCCCGGCCGGCCTGGCGGAGTACCGCGAGTCCAAGCACGTCTACCAGAACCTGAACCCGCGCCCCGTGCGCTGGTTCTCGGGCTGACCGCCCGACTGTTCGCAGCACCGCGCAGCACGCACGCACTTTGCAGAGGAGCACAACCCCTTGACTGTTTACGACTACGTCGTGGTCGGCGGCGGCACGGCGGGATCGGTGATCGCCTCCCGCCTCACCGAGAACCCGGATGTCACCGTCGCCGTGATCGAGGGCGGCCCGTCCGACGTCGACCGTCCCGACGTCCTCACGCTGCGGCGCTGGCTCGGCCTGCTCGGCGGGGACCTGGACTACGACTACCCCACCACGGAGCAGCCGCGCGGCAACTCCCACATCCGGCACAGCCGCGCCAAGGTGCTCGGCGGCTGCTCCTCGCACAACACCCTGATCAGCTTCAAGCCGCTGCCCGGTGACTGGGACGAGTGGGCCGAGGCCGGGGCCGACGGCTGGGACGCGGCGTCCATGGACCCGTTCTTCCACAAGCTGCGGAACAACATCGTCGCCGTCGACGAGAACGACCGGAACGCCATCGCCCGGGACTTCGTCGACGCCGCGCAGGCCGCGCTGAACGTCCCCCGCGTGGAGGGCTTCAACAAGAAGCCGTTCCACGAGGGGGTCGGCTTCTTCGACCTGGCCTACCACCCGGAGAACAACAAGCGGTCCTCCGCCTCCGTCGCCTACCTCCACCCGCACATGGAGGCCGGCGACCGCCCCAACCTCCACCTGCTGCTGGAGACCTGGGCCTACAAGCTGGAGCTGGACGGCTCGCGTGCCACCGGCGTCCACGTCCGCTCCAAGGACGGCGCGGAAGAGCTGATCGAGGCCCGCCGCGAGGTGCTGGTCTGCGCCGGCGCGGTGGACACCCCCCGGCTGCTGATGCACTCCGGCATCGGGCCGCGGAAGGACCTGGAGGCGCTGGGGATCCCGGTCTCGGTCGACCTGCCGGGCGTCGGCGAGAACCTGCTCGACCACCCCGAGTCGGTCATCGTCTGGGAGACCGACGGGCCCATCCCGGAGAACTCCGCGATGGACTCGGACGCCGGGCTCTTCGTGCGCCGCGACCCCGAGTCGCGCGGGCCGGACCTGATGTTCCACTTCTACCAGATCCCGTTCACCGACAACCCGGAGCGGCTGGGCTACGAAAAGCCCGAGCACGGCGTGTCGATGACCCCGAACATCCCCAAGCCGCGCAGCCGCGGCCGGCTGTACCTGACCAGCGCCGACCCCGAGGTCAAGCCCGCGCTGGACTTCCGGTACTTCACCGACGAGGACGACTACGACGGCCGCACGCTGGTCGACGGCATCAAGATCGCCCGTGAGGTCGCGAAGACCGAGCCCTTCGCCCACTGGCTGAAGCGCGAGGTCTGCCCCGGCCCGGAGGTCACCTCCGACGAGGAGATCAGCGAGTACGCCCGCAAGGTCGCCCACACCGTCTACCACCCGGCGGGCACCTGCCGGATGGGCGCGGTCGGCGACGACCAGGCCGTTGTCGGCCCCGATTTGAAGATCCGTGGCCTCGACGGCATCCGCATCGCCGACGCCTCCGTCTTCCCCACGATGCCCGCCGTCAACCCGATGATCGGGGTCCTGATGGTCGGGGAGAAGTGCGCCGAATTGCTCCAGCAGACCACACCGGGAGGTGATGCGTGATGAGTACGACCACCGAGCCGGTGTTCTCCGTCCGCAACCTGTGGAAAGTCTTCGGTCCCAAGGCCGGCCGGATCCCCGGCAGCCCCGAGGCCGGCCTGTCGGCCGAGGAACTGCGTCAGAAGACCGGTAACACCGTCGCCGTCCGCGACGTCTCCTTCGACGTCCGCAAGGGCGAGGTCTTCGTCGTCATGGGCCTCTCCGGCTCCGGCAAGTCCACGCTCGTCCGGTGTCTGACCCGGCTCATCGAGCCCACCAGCGGCGAACTGGCCATCGACGGCGAGGACGTGCTGGCCATGGACTCGGGGCGGCTGCGCGAACTGCGCCGCCACCGCGCCGCCATGGTGTTCCAGCACTTCGGTCTGCTGCCGCACCGCACCGTCCTCGACAACGTCGCCTACGGCCTGGAGATCCAGGGCGTGAAGAAGGCCGAACGACGCGCCCGGGCCGCCGAGATGGTGGAGAAGGTCGGCCTCGCCGGGTTCGAGCAGCGCCGCCCCAGCCAGCTCTCCGGCGGCCAGCAGCAGCGCGTCGGCCTGGCCCGCGCCCTCACCGTCGACCCCGAGGTGCTCCTCTTCGACGAGCCGTTCAGCGCCCTCGACCCGCTCATCCGCCGCGACATGCAGGAAGAGGTCATCCGCCTGCACCGCGAGGAGGGCCGGACGATGGTCTTCATCACCCACGACCTCAGCGAGGCACTGCGCCTGGGCGACCGGATCGCGCTGATGCGCGACGGCGAGATCGTCCAGCTGGGCACCCCCGAGGAGATCGTGGGCTCCCCGGCCGACGACTACGTCCGGGAGTTCGTCCGCGACGTGGCCCGCGAGCAGGTCATCACCGTCCGCAGCGCCATGCGCCCGCTGGACGCAGGTGAGTCCGTGACCGGCCCCGCCCTCGCCCCGAGCGCCACCGTCTCCCAGGCCATCGCGGCCGTCGCCCGCTCCGGCGACCCGGCCGCCCGGGTCATGTCCGACGGCAAGCTGCTCGGCATCGTCGACCACGAGCGCCTGCTCGGCGTCGTCGCCGGCACCGAGGGCGAACCGGAAGGCGAGGAGGTGCCGGTCTGATGGCCACCGTCACCGCCGCCGAGAGCACCGGCCCCGTCCGGCCGCTCTCCGCTCTCCTCCGCAACCGCGCCCTCGGCAAGCTGCTGCTGCTCGCCGTCGCCGCGGCTGTGCTGGTGCCCCTCGCCGACGCGCAGTGGGCGTCGGGCCTGTGGCCCAAGGCACTCACCGTCGACCTGACCGAGCCGCTCGGCACCGCCAGCGACTGGATCAGCGACAACCGCGACAGCCACCCGCTGTTCCTGTACTTCTTCGGGCACATCAGCAATGCCGTCGTGCTCTCCGTACGCGCGGTCTACCTGCTGCTGCTCGCCCTCGGCTGGGCCGGGGTCACCGCCGCCGCCGGGCTGATCGCCTGGCGTCTGGCGGGGATCCGTCTCGCGCTCACCGCCGCGGTCTCCATCGCTGTGTGCGGCCTGCTCGGCATGTGGGTGCCGACCATGCAGACCCTCGCGCTGATGGTCGTGGCGGTCGCGTTCTCCGTCATCCTGGGCGGACTGCTCGGCCTCGCCGCCGGGCTCTCCGAGCGGACGTACCGCGGACTGCGGCCCGTGCTCGACACCATGCAGGTGCTGCCCGCCTACTCGTACCTGCTCCCCATGGTGATGGTCTTCGGCAACGGCGTGCCGGCCGCGGTCATCGCGACCGTCATCTACGCGGTGCCGCCGATCACCCGGCTCACCGCCCTGGGCCTGCGCAACGCCGACGCCGGGGTCATGGAGGCCGTCGCCTCCCTCGGCGCCACCGGCCGGCAGCGGCTGCTGACCGCCCGGCTGCCGCTCGCCCGCAAGGAGCTGCTGCTCGGCGTCAACCAGACGATCATGATGGCGCTGTCCATGGCCGTCATCGCGTCCGTCATCGGCGCGGGCGGTCTCGGTGACCGCGTCTACCAGGCCCTGTCCTCGGTGGACGTCGGCGCCGCGCTCGCCGCGGGCATCCCGATCGTGCTGCTCGCCGTCGTCCTCGACCGGACGACGGGCGCGGCCGGTGAGCGGATCGGCGCCGAGCCGACCGGCTCCCCGCTGCTGCGCGGCTGGCGCGGCTGGACCGCCGTCGCCGCCGTCACCGCGGTCCTCGCCCTCGCCGCGCGCCTGTCGGGCAGCCTCACCTGGCCGGAGAGCTGGACCGTCGCCATCGCCGAGCCGGTCAACACGGCCAAGGACTGGATGGTCGACCACATCTACACCGGTGTGCCGGTCGTCGGCGGCACCGCCGACTGGGCCGGGCACTTCACCTCGTGGATCCTCGACCCGCTGCGCAGCGGCCTCCAGGGCATGCCCTGGTGGCTGGTACTGCTGGTCGTGGCCGCGCTGGCCTGGCTGATCGGCACCTGGCGCACCGCGCTGACCGCCGTTCTCGCCATGGCCACCATCGGCGTCCTCGGGGTGTGGAAGCCGTCGCTGGACACGCTGTCCCAGGTGCTGGCCTCGGTGGCGGTCACGCTGGTGCTCGGTTTCGCCATCGGCATCGCCGCGGCCCGCAGCGCGCGGGTGGAGAAGCTGCTGCGACCGGTGCTGGACGTCTTCCAGACCATGCCGCAGTTCGTGTACCTGATCCCGGTCGTGGCGCTGTTCATGGTCGGCCGCGCCCCGGCGGCGGCAGCAGCCGTCGTCTACGCGCTGCCCGCCGTCGTCCGCATCACCACCACGGGGCTCCGTCAGGTCGACCCGGCCGCTCTGGAGTCCGCCCGGTCCATGGGCGCCACGAGCCTGCAGCAACTGCGCCAGGTCCAGCTGCCGCTGGCCCGGCCGGCGCTGCTGCTCGCCGTCAACCAGGGCGTCGTCCTGGTCCTCGCGGTCGTCGTCATCGGCGGACTCGTCGGCGGCGGTGCGCTCGGCTACGACGTGGTGGCGGGCATCGCGCGCGGTGAGCTGGCCACCGGCCTGGTCGCGGGCGCCGCGATCGTCTGCCTGGGGCTGATGCTCGACCGCGTCACCCAGCCCACGGAACGCCGGAAGGGGGCCTGACATGGCCCGGATACGCATGCGGACGAAGCTGCTCGCCGCTCTCGCCTCCGGTGCCGCCCTGCTCGGTGCGAGCGGCTGCGGCGCGGCGGACATGACCAAACAGGGGTCGCCGTACGCCAACGCCGAGGGCGCGAAGAGCGTGACGCTCTCGGTCCAGTCCTGGGTCGGTGCGCAGGCGAATGTCGCCGTTGCGCAGTACCTGCTCGAGAACGAGCTGGACTACCGCGTGGACACCGTCCAGGTCGACGAGATCCCTGCCTGGGACGCGCTCGGCCAGGGCCGGGTGGACGCGATCCTGGAGGACTGGGGCCACCCGGAGCAGGAACAGCGGTACATCAAGGACAAGAAGACGATCACCGCCGGCGGCGATCTGGGGGTGACCGGCCACATCGGCTGGTTCGTGCCCAAGTACTTCGCGGACAAGCACCCGGACGTCACCGACTGGAAGAACCTCAACAAGTACGCGGACCAGTTGAAGACCCCGGAGAGCGGCGGCAAGGGCCAGCTGCTCGACGGTTCGCCGTCGTACGTCACCAACGACAAGGCGCTGGTGAAGAACCTCCACCTGAACTACCAGGTGGTGTTCTCCGGCTCCGAGGCTGCGCAGATCACCCAGATCAAGCAGTTCGCCAAGCAGAAGAAGCCGTTCCTGACGTACTGGTACGAGCCGCAGTGGCTGTTCAACCAGGTGCCGATGGTCGAGGTGAAGCTGCCGAAGTACACGGACAAGTGCGGTGCGAAGGACCCCGAGGCCATCGACTGCGCCTATCCGAAGACTCCGCTGCAGAAGAACTTCAACACGGAGTTCGCGAAGAAGGGCGGCAAGGCCGCCGAGTTCCTCAAGAAGTTCCACTGGTCCAAGGACGACCAGAACGAGGTGTCGGAGATGATCGCCGCCGACAAGCTGCCTCCCGAGGAGGCGGCCGAGCGGTGGGTCAAGAAGCACCCGGATGTCTGGAAGGCCTGGATGCCGTAGGGCTGTAGGGCCGTAGGTCTGTAGGTCTGGGGCCGTAGGGCCCGGAGCGGGACGGCAGCGCCCGCCGCGGAACGTTTCTCGTTCCGCGGCGGGCGCTGCTGCTGTTTGGGGCGGGTGCGGGTGCGGGTGCGGGTGCGGGTGCGGGTGCGGTCGGGGTCGGGGCCGGGTGCGGGGTGCGGGGTGCCCTGCCGGGCCGGGGTTCGGGGCGCGGCTGCGCGGTGTGGGGGCGGGTGCCGGGGCCTCCGGGGTGGGGGGTTCCGGAACGTATATTTACGGCCCTGGGGGCCACAAATACACGGAA
>NZ_JBYITE010000018.1:0-122544 GCF_057709105.1 Streptomyces sp. bgisy100 | reverse complement strand
TTTCCCGCCGGTGCGGGCCGACTCGGCCCGGGCCTGCTCGGCCTTCTGCTTGGCTTCCCCGGCGGCCTTCACCGCGGCGAGGTCGACGACTCCGCTCATGGACATGTTCCGTGGCTGCATGAGTACATCCTCCCCCTTCCGCGCAAAGATCGGAAAAGCGCGGTGGCCGATACACGCACCGCGTTCGCCCGGTGACCCGCCGGAATGCGGGGACGGACGGAGCGGAGACGGCCGAATCGTGGATTCGTGGGCGGCGGCGGGTCCCCACCCGCGCGCCGGAGTGATCGTCGCTCTTTCGCTACGAGTCGTAGCGTAACTGCATCCGACCCCGTGCCCACAAGACCGCCTCCCCCGATGGGCGGTGATCTCGCTCACGGCAGTCTTCCCCGGCGGAACCCCTACCAACCGGTATGGTCGCCCGCATGTGCCGCACCACCCCCCGCAGCCCGGGCCGAACGGGCAGGCCCCGCAGCGCCGAGGCGGATGCCGCGATCCTCGACGCGACCCGCGCCGCGCTCGTCGAACTGGGCTGGTCCAAGCTCACCATGAGCGATGTCGCGGCACGCGCCGGGGTCGCCAAGACCACCCTGTACCGGCGGTGGGCGAACCGGAGCGAACTCGTCGTGGACGCGGTCGCCGTGCTCTTCGACGAACTCGAACTCCCCGATCTGGGCAGCCTCCAGGCCGATGTGGAGAGCGTGGTGCTGCAGTTCGGCGCGCTGCTGGAACGGCCGGAGACCAAGACCGCCCTGATGGCGGTGGTCGCCGAGTCCACGCACGACGCGGCGCTGCGCGAGCGCATCCGGTCGGCGATCGTCGACCGGCAGAAGGAACTGGTCGTCCTCGGGCGGGACCGCGCACAGCAGCGCGGCGAGCTGCCGGCCGACCTCTCCGGCCCGGACGGCGAGGCCGCCGCGGCCCGCAACATGGACCTGATCTACGACGTGATCGCGGGAGCCGTGGTGCACCGCACGCTGGTGAGCGCGGAGCCGGTGGACGCCGGCTGGTCCCACGACTTCACCACCCTGCTGCTGGGCGGCCTGGCCGCGGTGGCCCGCGACGGCCGGGCCTGAGCGGGGTCCGGCCGGCCAACCGCGGCCCCGGCTCCGGACGGGGCGGGCCGGGCACGTGGGCGCCGGACCGAGGAGCCGCCGGCCGGGCCGGCGGACGGACGGACGGACGGACCAACGAGCCGACGAGCCGACGAGCCGACGACCGGGCCTGGCCACCGGACGCCGGGCCCACGCAAGGGCACCGGCCCGAGGCGCCGGCCACACCGGGCCGTCGGCCCCTGGCGCGCCGACCGCCGGTCCTAAGAACTTTCTGAGAACGCCGTTTGGCAGCCTGGGGCCATGAACACCGAGCTCTCCCGCCGCGGCCGCCGGACGCCGCCCGCCCGGCCCGCGGTGCGCGGATGACCCCCGGCCGCGGCAGCGACCCCGCACCGGCGGGCCCGCCCGCGCCCCGGATCCTGGTGGTCGACGACGACCCCGAGGTGCGGGCAGCCGTCGAGGACGGCCTCACCGTCGAGGGCTTCACCGTGTGCGGGGCGGCCGACGGGCTGGAGGCGCTGCGCGCGGTCGGCGACCGGCAGCCCGACGCGATGGTGCTGGACGTGATGATGCCCGTGCTGGACGGCCTCGCGGTGTGCCGCCGGCTGCGGGCGCTCGGGGACCGTACGCCGATCCTCGTCCTCACCGCGCTCGACGCCGTGCGCGAGCGGGTCGACGGGCTGGACGCCGGGGCCGACGACTACCTCGTCAAGCCCTTCGCACTGGACGAGCTGAACGCGCGCCTGCGCGCCCTGCTGCGCCGGGCCGCGCCGCCGGCCGGGCCCGAGGAGGGGCAAAGCGCCTTCGCCGATCTC
Organism: Streptomyces sp. bgisy100; assembly: GCF_057709105.1. Taxonomy (NCBI): domain Bacteria; kingdom Bacillati; phylum Actinomycetota; class Actinomycetes; order Kitasatosporales; family Streptomycetaceae; genus Streptomyces; species Streptomyces sp. bgisy100. Next base: position 120,677 of record NZ_JBYITE010000018.1, on the reverse strand, counting down.
GTGGTGGACCCGGCTACCCGGACCGGGACGCGCGGCGGACGGCGGGTGGAGTTCAGCCGGACCGAGTTCGCCCTGCTGGAACTGCTGCTCGCCCACCCCGGCCAGGTGCTGCCGCGGGAGCTGATCCTGGAACGGGTCTGGGGCGCCGCGTTCGGCCCGGACACCAACTCCCTGGCCGTCTACGTCGGTTACCTGCGCCGCAAGCTGGAGGCTGGCGGCGAGCCGCGGCTCGTCCACACCGTGCACGGCGTCGGCTACCGGCTGGACCTCGTATGACCGGCCGCCGGTCGCTCGGTGCCCGCTGGCGCCGCCGCAGGCCCCTGCGGACCCGGCTGGCGGCGGTCGCCTCGGCCGCGGTGGCCCTGGTCGCGGTCGGGGTCTGCTGGGCGGCGTTCCTGGTGATCCGGCACGAGCTGTACCACCAGCTCGACCTCCACCTCACCCAGTCGGCGACGCTGGTGCAGCAGCAGAACCGCGACGAAGGACCCCAAGTGGTGTACGGCGAGTGCGTCTTCCTCTCGGCGCCCGCCTGCTCGCAGATCGTCCCCGCCGACCCGGCCCGCGATCCGTCCGCGCCGTATCCCCTGGCCGTGGCCGAACCCGTCCGGGAGGTCGCGGCCGGCGACCGCGCCCCGTACTACAGCAACATCAGCGTGGAGGGGCACCCGGCCCGGATGCTCACCACCACCTTCGGGGAGGACCGGGCGCTCCAGGTGGCGCTGCGCTCCGACACGGTGCAGCAGGGGGTGCGGCGGGCCGCCTGGATGCTGGGCGCCGTCGGCGGCGCGGGGGTGCTGCTCGCCGGGGCGCTCGGCTACTGGGTGTCCCGGACCGGTCTCGCGCCGGTCGCCCGGCTGACCGCGACGGCCGAGCGGATCGCGGCCACCCGCGACGCCCGGCACCGGATCGAGCTGCCGCCCGGACCGCCCGGCCGGCAGGACGAGGTGACCCGGCTGGCGGCGAGCTTCAACACCATGCTCGGCGAGCTGGAGCAGTCGGTGACGGCACAGCGGCAACTGGTCGCGGACGCCTCGCACGAGCTGCGGACCCCGCTGACGGCGCTGCGCACCAACGCCGAACTGCTGGCCCGCGGCGACCGGCTGACCCCGGCGCAGCGGGAGCGCGCCTCGGGCGCGCTGGAGCGGCAGATGCGGGAGGTGACCCGGCTGGTGGGCGACCTGATCGAGCTGGCCCGGGAGGAGGAGCCGCAGCCGCTGCTGGAGGACGTCCGGCTGTCGGCGCTGCTGGAGCACGGGGTGGGGGCGGCGCGGGAGCACTGGCCCGCGGTCGGGTTCACCGTGGCGATCGAGCCGGCGGCGCAGCCGCTGACGGTGGCCGGGGTGCCCGCCCGGCTCAGCCGGCTGCTGGGCAATCTGCTGGACAACGCCGCGAAGTTCAGCCCGCCGGGCGGCCCGGTGGAGGCGGCGCTCACCGCGCACGGCGACGGCTGCGAACTCACCGTCCGGGACCACGGCCCGGGCATCTCCGCCGAGGACCTCCCTCACGTCTTCGACCGCTTCTACCGGGCGGACGCCGCCCGCGCCCTGCCCGGCTCGGGCCTGGGGCTGGCGATGGTCCGCCGGATCGCCCTGGCCCACGGCGCGGAGGCCACCGCGGAACGGGCCCCGGGCGGCGGCGCGCTGTTCCGGGTCCGCTTCACGGGAGCGGCGGCCGACGAGGACGAACAGGGCACCACGGCGTATCCGCCCGACTGACTGCCTCTCATCTCCGCGACGTCTAGGGTGATTCGCGGGGAAACGCCGTACGGGAGGGGGCGCCGGTGGCGCGCGTCGTCGTGGTGCACGGAGTCGGCCGGCAGCTGGACACCGCCGAGACACTGCTGCCGGCCCTGGAACCCGCGCTGCGGGGCGGGCTCAACCTGGCCCTGGAGCGTGACACGGCACTCGCCGCCCAGGTCCCGCCCCTGGCGGCGGGGGATGTCGCGTGCGTGGGCTACGGCCATCTCTTCCGCCGGCCCGGGACGCGCGGCGGCGTGCCGGACTTCGAAGCCACCGACGTCGCGCCGGGGTTCGAGACGGAGCTGCTGATGGCCTGGTGGGAGGCGGCCGCGGCGGCCGACCCGGTCGTGCTCGGCCCGGACGCCGCCACCCGCGGGATGCTCGGCTACGCCGCCTCCCGGCCGCTGACGACCGCCACGGTGCAGCGCGCCCTCGACGCCCTCACCCGCTCCCGGTTCTTCCGGGCCGTGTCGGACTCGCTGCTGATCGCCGGCCTCAAGCAGTTCCGCCGCTACCTCACCGACGGCGATCTGCGGACCGCGGTGCGGGCCCGCACCGATGCGCTGATCGGCCCCGACACCCGGGTGGTGGTGGGCCACTCGCTCGGCTCGGTCGTCGCGTACGAGACGCTGTGCGCCCGGCGGACCGGCCAGGTCGCCTCGCTGGTCACGCTCGGCTCGCCGCTGGGCATCCGCAACCTGACGTTCGACCGGCTCCAGCCGCCTCCGCGCGAGGGCACCGGCGTCTGGCCGCCGGGCCTGCGGCACTGGCACAACGTCGCCGACGCCGGTGACATCGTGGCCCTGGTCCGCGAACTGGCCCCGCGGTTCGGGCCCCGGGTCCGCGACCACCGGGTGCACAACGGCACCACCATGCACAGCATGACGGCGTATCTCACGGCCGTGGAGACCGGTGCCGCCATCGCCGAGGGGCTGGTCCACGCCGCGGAGCCGGACGGTGCCGAAGTGGCGGGCATTCCGCGGCCGGGCGTCCGGGAGCCGGGCGGTGCCGGGGCGGCGGGCCTCGCGCCGCCGGGCGTCCGGGAGCCGGCTGCCCCCGGGGAGCCCGCGCCGTGACCGCCGCGCCGCCGCACGGCCCCGGCGAGGACCGGGGCCGGGACCGGGAGTTACGGCGGTTCCTCTTCGCCGCCGGGACCCGCCACTACCCGGCCGAGCCGGAACTCGACGAACTCCCCGGGGTGGACGAGGACGTGGACCGCGTCACCGCCCTCTTCGCCCCGCTCGGCTACCGGCGGATCCTGCCCCACCTGGGCCGCAACCCGGACGCCCAGCGGCTCCTGGCCGAGCTGGAGGAGTGGCTCCAGCACCCCGACCGCTCCGAACGGGACGTGCTGGTCCTGTACTACGCCGGCCACGGCATCAAGCACCCGCAGCGGCGGCAGCACTATCTGATGTGCGGCGGCAGCCGGATCGCGCTGCCGCAGAGCACCGCGGTCCGCTCCGGCGACCTCGCCGGGCTGCTCGCCTCGTCACCGGTCGGCCACGTCCTGATGCTCCTCGACACCTGCTACGCGGGCGCGGGGACCGCGGAGATGGCCGCCGTCGCCCACGATCTGGTCGCCACCCGCCCCCACGACGGCGACGGCCCCTGGCTGATGGCCGCCGCCCGGGCCCGGGAACAGGCCGTGGACCACGCGTTCGTCCCGGCGCTGGAACACGCGCTGGCCATCAGCCGGGCCGGGATGCGGCAGCCGCACCTCGACCCGGTGGAGATCACCGGCCGGGTCGACGCCCACCTGCGCGCGCACCACCCGCACCAGAGCGCCCGGTGCAGCGCCACCGATGTGCGCGTGCCGCCGCCGTTCTTCCCCAACCCGGCCCACCGGCCGGGCCTGCCGCCGGACCTGCTGGACATCCGGGCGGCCCGGGAGTGGGCCGCCCACTTCGATCCGCGGAGCCGGGGCGTGGAGTACGCCAGCGAGAAGGGGGACCACTTCACCGGACGGCTCCAGGCGCTGGCGGTGCTCGCCGGATGGCTGCGCCGTCCGCAGCACGACAGCCGGGCGCGGGTGGTCACCGGCGGTCCCGGGTCGGGCAAGTCGGCGGTGCTGGGCCGGCTGCTGGCCCTGGCGGACGCCGATCCCGCCCGGCGTCCCCCAGCCCCGGACCACGTGCTGCCGCCGCCCGGCTGCGTCACCGCCGCCGTGCACGCCCGGGGCAGCACGCTGGAGGCCCTCACCGAGCGGCTGGCCGCGGCGCTGGACGTCGCGGCGGACACCGTCCAGCAGTTGCTCTCCGGCCTCGTGGACCGCGCCACCCCCTGCACCGTGCTCATCGACGCCCTCGACGAGGCCGGCACCGGCGTCGGCGGCAGCGAACCCCGGCGCATCGCCCGGGAACTGCTCCGCCCGCTCTCCGCGCTGCCGCAGGTCCGGCTGATCGTGGGCAGCCGCCGCGAGACGGTGCCCGACCTCGGCAGCGCGGTGGAGATCGTCGACCTCGACACCGACGCGTACACCGGGCCCGAGGACGTCGAGGAGTACGTCCGGAGCGTGCTGACCGGCGCCGGGGACGCCGCGGGGTGCGCGTACCGGGGGCCGGGCGAACCGGCGTCCGTCGTCGCGGCCGCGGTGGCCCGCCGGGCGGGCCGGTCCTTCCTGGTCGCCCGGATGACGGTGCGGGCGCTGCTCCACGGCGACCTGACGGTGGACACCACGGTCCCGGGCTGGGAGGAGCGGCTGCCCTCGGAGGCCGGCCAGGCCTTCCACGCCTACCTCGCCCGGTACGGGGAGGACGAGGAGCGGGTCCGCCGGCTGCTCACCCCGCTCGCCTACGCCGAGGGCGACGGCCTGCCCTGGGACTCGCTGTGGGGCCCGCTGGCCACCGCGCTGTCCGGGGTGCCCTGTTCGGACGAGGACATCGACTGGCTGTTCCGGCACGCCGGGGCCTACGTCGTCGAGGTGCCGGTCGACGACGAGCGGTCGGTGTTCCGCCTCTTCCACGAGGCGCTGGCGGAGTACCTGCGCAATCCACGCCGGGACACCGAGAACCAGCGGCGGATCACCGACACGCTGCTGGCCTCGGTGCCCGCCGAGCCGGACGGGGAGCGGGACTGGCCGCGCGCCCACCCCTACGTCCTGTCCCACCTCCCGGGACACGCCACGGCCGCCCGGGAGTTCGAACGGCTGCTGGGCGACGCCGGGCTGCTGGTCCACACCGAGCCCCACGCCCTGCTCTCCGCGCTGGAGGAGGTCACCGGCCCGGCGGCGACGGCGGTCCGGGCGATGTACCGGACGAGCGCCCACCTGTACCGGCACGCCACGTTCACCGAGCGCACGCAGATCCTGGCCGTCGACGCGGCGCGGTTCCGCTCGTCGGTCCACCGGGAGCAGCTGGACCGGCGGCTGGAGTGGCGGCCCCGGTGGGCGACGAGCAGTCAGACGAGCACCGCGTTCCGCGCGGAGATCGCCTCGGATCCGGACTACCCGCCGGCGCTGGCCTGTGCCGTGGTCGACGGCATGCCGGTCGCCGTGACGAACGCCCGGCCGGACCTCGCCGAGGTGCGGGATCTCGGCACCGGGAGCCGGGTCGCCGTGCTGCGGGGTCACACGGATTCGGTGACGGCGATCGCCTGCACGGTGCTGGACGGTGACCCGGTGGCGGTGACCGGCAGCGCGGACGGCACCGTCCGGGTCTGGGACCTGGGGACCGCGGCGGAAGTGCGCCGGTTCCCCGTGCCGGGCGGCCATGTCGTGGCGCTGGCGTGCACCGAGGTGGCGGGCGCCCCGGTGGTCGTCGGCCACGAGTCCCGGGGTGCGGGGTGGTTGTGGGAGCTGCGCACCGGAACGGTCCGGTACACCGTGCGGCCGAACCCGCGATGGTCGGGCGGCGACGCGACCCTCGCGTGCCTGCCGCTGGACGACACCGTCCTCACCCTCGTCACCAGGGCCGACCACCGCACCCAGGTGTGGGACCTGACCACCGGCCGTATCCGTGGCCTGGCGCAGGACACCCAGGCCTACGCCGTCGCCTGCACCCGGCTCGACGGTCTGCCGACCGTGCTCCTCGGCGGCCGGGACGGGCCGCTGGTGCTCCGGGACCCGGAGTCCGGCACCGTGCGGGCGGAACTCCCGCTGCCGGCCTGCTGGGTCACGGCCATCGCCTGCACCGGGATCGAGGGCACCGCGGTCGCCGTTCTGGGTCTCGGCGACGGCGGAGTGCTGGTCGTCGATCTGCGGACCGGTGCGCTGCTCGGCCGGCTCAACGGCCACGGCGACTGGGTGCACCAGGTGGTGTGCACCACGCTCGGCGGCTCCCCGGTGGTGGTCACCGCCAGCAGCGACGGTTCCGTCCGGCTGTGGGACCTGGTGCCGATCCCGCAGGCGGTCGACCCGGGCGGGCACAACAGCTCGGTGGAGGGCGTGGCCGACTGCGTCGTCGGCGGGGTCCCGGTCGCGGTGTCCGCGGGCCACGACCGCTCCGTGCGGATGTGGGACCTCGCGAGCGGCAGAGCGCTGGCCCGGTGGGAGGACCACGCCGGCTGGGTGGACTCCGTGGCCTGCGTGCAGGTGGACGGCGCGCCGGTGGCCGTGACGAGCAGCCACGACGGCTCCGTTCACGTCCGTGGACTGACCGACGGCACGGCCTGGACGGTGGCCGCCGGGGTCCCGTGGAAGCCGGCCGTCGCCTGCACGGTCCTGCGGGGCGAGCCGGTCGCCGTGGTCGCCGAGCACACCTACGGCGACCGGGCGACGCCGCCCCTGCGCGTGTGGAACCTGTCGGCCCGCCGGGAGATCGCCCGCCTCGACGTGGCGATGCGGAACATCGGCATCATGGCCTGCACCGTGCTGGACGGCCGCCCCACCCTCGTCGCGCACGGCTGGACGGAGTCCGCCGACCGCACCGTCCAGCTCTGGGACCTGCTCACCGGCGAGACCCCGGGCGAGCTGGTGGGATGCACGGACCAGATCAACGCGATGGTGTGCACGGTGGTCGGTGACGCGCCCCTGGTGATCACCGGTTCCGCGCACCACGGCGCGAGCGTCTGGGACCTGCGGACCCGGAAGGAGCGTTTCCGGCTCGACGGCGGCATGCCCTGGGTCAACGCCCTCGCCTGCACGGTGCGGGACGGCACCCCCGTCGTCGCCGCCGTCGGCTACCACGATCTCCAGGTGTGGGACCTGCTCGGCGGCCGGCTCGTGCAGCACTACGCGCTGCCCCACCGGACGAACGCGGTGGCCGTCGGCGCCGGCGGCGAGCTGATCGTCGGCACCGGGTACGAGGTCCTCGTCCTCGAACGGGCCGCGGGGCACCCCGCACGGCGAGGGCCGTTCCCCCTGGGGTGACCCCGGGGAAACGGCCCTTCACACACTGCCGCGGCTCAGAAGCCCGGCGGCTCGGTGTAGACGCCCCACTCGTCGCGCAGGACGCCGCAGATCTCGCCGAGGGTCGCCTCGGCCCGGACGGCCTCCAGCATCGGTTCGATCATGTTGCCGCCGTCGCGGGCCGCCCGCAGCATCGCGTCCAGCGCGGCGCGGACCCGGTCGTCCTCCCGGGCGGCCTTGCGTCCGGCCAGCACCCGGACCTGCTCCCGCTCGACCTCGTGGCTGACCCGCAGGATCTCCAGGTCACCGGTGACCGAGGGGGTGTGGCAGTTGACGCCGACGACCTTCTTGTCGCCCTTCTCCAGGGCCTGCTGGTACCGGAAGGCGGACTCGGCGATCTCGCCGGTGAACCAGCCGTCCTCGATGCCGCGCAGGATGCCGGAGGTCACGGGGCCGATGGGGTGCTCGCCGTTCGGCACGGCCCGCCGTCCCCGCTCCTTGATCTGCTCGAAGATCTTCTCGGCGTCGGCCTCGATGCGGTCGGTCAGCGCCTCGATGTACCAGGAGCCGCCCAGCGGGTCGGCGACTCCTGCGACGCCGGTCTCCTCCATCAGCACCTGCTGGGTGCGCAGCGCGATCTCCGCGGCCTGCTCGGACGGCAGGGCGAGGGTCTCGTCCAGCGCGTTGGTGTGCAGCGAGTTGGTGCCGCCGAGCACCGCGGCCAGCGCCTCGACGGCGGTGCGGACCACGTTGTTGTACGGCTGCTGGGCGGTGAGCGACACACCGGCGGTCTGGGTGTGGAAGCGCAGCCACTGCGCCTTCTCGGAGGTGGCGCCGTAGACGTCGCGCATCCAGCGGGCCCAGATGCGGCGCGCGGCGCGGAACTTGGCGATCTCCTCGAAGAAGTCGAGGTGCGCGTCGAAGAAGAAGGACAGCCCGGGGGCGAAGGCGTTGACGTCCAGACCGCGGCTGAGGCCCAGCTCCACGTAGCCGAAGCCGTCGGCGAGGGTGTACGCGAGCTCCTGCGCGGCCGTCGCCCCGGCCTCGCGGATGTGGTAGCCGGAGACGGAGAGCGGCTTGTACGCGGGGATGCCCTGCGCGCAGTGCTCCATCAGGTCGCCGATGAGGTGCAGGTGCGGCTCGGGCCGGAAGAGCCACTCCTTCTGCGCGATGTACTCCTTGAAGATGTCCGTCTGGAGGGTGCCGTTCAGGACGCCGGGGTCGACGCCCTGGCGCTCTGCGGCCACCAGGTACATGCAGAAGACGGGCACCGCCGGGCCGCTGATCGTCATCGACGTGGTGACGTCGCCCAGCGGGATGTCCTTGAAGAGGACCTCCATGTCGGCGGCGGAGTCGATGGCGACTCCGCAGTGGCCGACCTCGCCCAGCGAGCGGGGGTCGTCGGAGTCGCGGCCCATGAGCGTCGGCATGTCGAAGGCGACGGACAGGCCGCCACCGCCGTTGGCCAGGATCATCTTGTAGCGCTCGTTGGTCTGCTCGGCGTTGCCGAAGCCGGCGAACTGGCGGATGGTCCAGGTCCGGCCGCGGTAGCCGGTGGCGTGCAGGCCCCGGGTGAAGGGGTACTCGCCGGGCCAGCCGATCCGCTCGAAGCCGGGCACCTCCGAGCCCTCCGGCGGCCCGTAGACAGGCTCGACGGGGTCCCCCGAGAGCGTGGTGAAGTCCGCGTCCCGCTTGCGGGCTGCGTCGTACCGGGCCTGCCAGCGGCTGCGGCCCTCTTCGATGGCGTCGGCGTCCATACCCCCGAATTTACTAGGACGTCCTAGTAATTGTCGATGGGAAACCGCCCGCACTCCGGTGCGGGCGGTCGTCTCAGGCCTGCGCTGCCGCCGGGGTACCGCCGCTGACCAGCGGTTCCACCTCCTGGGTGACCTTGCGCTCGACGAAGAACGCGGCCCCGGGAATGGTGCCGGAGAGGAGGACCCAGAGCAGCTTGCCGAACCCCCACTTGGCCTTGGAACCCAGATCGAAGGCGAAGACCAGGTAGATGATGTAGAGGACGCCGTGGACCTGGGAGACCACGAATGTGATGTCCGCACCCGTGCCGAAGCCGTACTTGAAGATCATGCAGGTGCACAGCACGAGCAGCATCACGGCGGTGACGTAGGCCATGACCCGGTAGCGGGTCAGCACGCTCTTCTTCATGGCCCGAGCGTAACCGGAGGTTCCGGGCGGTCTTCGGCCGCCCTCCCGCTCCCCGAGGCACCCCGGCGCCGCTGTGCGCAGCCCGGGCCCGGCAGGCCCTACTGCTCCTCGAAGTCCGCCGCGGCCACCCGCAGCGGGCGCAGCATGGCGAAGATCTCCGAGCACTCCTCGTCGTCGTACACGCCCAGCCCGAAGTCCATGTCCATCAGATCGCGGGTGGCCGCCTGGACGACGTCCCGGCCCTTCGCGGTGATCGAGGCGAGGGTGCCGCGCCCGTCGTTCGGGTTGGGGCGCTTGTCGACCAGTCCGGACTTCACCAGGCGGTCCACGGTGTTCGTCACCGACGTCGGGTGCACCATCAGCCGCTCACCGATCTTCGACATCGGCAGCTCGCCCGCCTTGCTGAAGGTCAGCAGCACCAGTGCCTCGTACCGCGCGAAGGTGAGGCCGTACGGCTTGACCACGGCGTCGACCTGCGCAAGCAGGATCTGGTGGGCCCGCATGATCGAGGTGATGGCCGCCATCGACGGCACGGACCCCCATCGCTGCTTCCAGAGTTCATCGGCGCGGGCGATGGGGTCGAAGGGCAGGCTGAGGGGCTTCGGCACGCCACCGACCTTAGCGGTCGGCCATATGGCGGTCAGCCCCGTCTCAGCCCTCGGGCCGGGGGACGGGCACCGCGCCCCACCCCCGCCGGCTGCCGCACGGCTGAACCGCCGGCCGGAGGGCCATCGGCCGGACATCCGAACGCCTCCCCCCATCGCCGCGCACACCCGACGGCCACCCCCGGCCGTCACCCGTTCGGCCCGTTCGGGAGGGGGCCGATGCATGAGCGGCACCCCGCTGGGTAAATGCGGCCCGACCATACCGTTTCGGACTGAGCCGAAAGTTCGGTCCGGAGGGAGGGCGCCCCGTGCCGTTCCATCTCCGCTTCGACTCCGAGGACCGGCCGCACTGCCGGTTCGCCCTGTCCCCGCTCTGGGAACTCCAGGAGGCGGTGCGCACCCTCGGAACCCCGTACCGCCACGGCGCCCACCTCCCGTGGCTGCGCCGGCTGCGGGACGGCGCCGCCGGCCTCGACCTCCGTCCGCTCCGGCTGCTGACGCCCGAGCGCGGCCGCGGCCCGGACTTCCTCTGCCCCCCGCCGGGCGGCCCGGCCACCACGATCGAGGACGAGCTGGACCGGGTGCGCGGCACCGCCCCGGAGCGGGTCCGCGCGGAGCTGCTCCGGGCCCTGGCCGCCACACCGGGCGCGGCCGACACCCGGCACGGCCGCGCCCTGCTCGCCGACCCGGCCCGCGCGGCCGCGGACCTCGCGGCCCTGCTGGAACTGGCCTGGAAGGTCCTGATCGCTCCGCACTGGCCCCGGCTGCGCGCCCTGCTGGAGGCCGACATCGCCTTCCACGCCGGGCGGCTGGCCGACGGCGGGCCCGAACGGCTCTTCGCCGAGCTGCACCCCCGCCTCTCCTGGTCGGAGACGACCCTCACCGTGCGGTCCCGGCACGGCGGCCCGCCGGAGCACACGCTCGACGGCGACGAGCTGCTGCTGATGCCGAGCGCCTTCGTCCGGCCGGACGTGGTGTGCGACGTGGGCCCGTCCTGGCCGGCCACCGTGGCCTACCCGGCGCGCGGCGCCGCCGGGCTGTGGTCCGAGCCGGACGGCGCCACCCCCGACGCACTCGCCACCCTGCTGGGCCGGGGCCGCGCCACCGTGCTCACCGCCCTCGCCGAGCCGGCGACGACGACGGGGCTCGCCCAGCGGCTGGGACTCGCGCCGTCCTCGGTCTCCGCGCACCTCTCGGCGCTGCGCGACGCGGGCCTGCTGACCTCCAACCGCTACGGCCACCAGGTGCTGTACGAACGCACGCCGCTCGGGATCGCGCTGGCGTCCGAAGCGGCGTGAGAACACCGGCACCGGCGGCACCGGGCCGGACCACGGCCTCCTCGGCCGGGGCAGGCGCCGTCAGGCCGACAGGTGCCGCTCCACCGTCTCGACCTTCGAGGTGAGCCCGTCGGTGACCCCCGGGCGGATGTCGGCCTTCAACACGAGCGAGACCCGCGGGGCCCGCGCCTCGACGGCGGCGACCGCGCGGCGGACGACGTCCATGACCTCGTCCCACTCACCCTCGACCGAGGTGAACATGGCGTCCGTGCGGTGGGGCAGCCGAGACTCGCGGACCACCCGTACGGCGTCGGCGACGTACTCCCCCACGTCCTCGCCGACCCCCAGCGGAGTGACCGAGAAGGCGACGATCATGTGTTGACAATGCCCTCGCGGCGGGCACGGTTCGCGATCACTTCGGCCTCGACCTCGCGCTTGAGCTTCCGGTCCGCGACGAAGCCGCCGGCCGGCAGCACCGACAGCACGAAGTAGAGGGCCACGGTCTTCGCCGGCCACCTGGTCTTGCTCCGCGCGTCGAGCAGGAAGACCAGGTAGAGGATGAAGAGAATGCCGTGGACCGCGCCCATGACCGGCACCCCGTTGAACTCGGTGGTGCGCTTGAGCACAGAGCAGACGAGCAGCAGCAGGAAGGACACCGCCTCGGGGACGGAGACCAGACGCAGTCGGCGCATGGCGGTGGCGGTATGGATGTCCACGGGAACCTCTTCCGAGTGGCGGGCGGGCACGGCTTGTGAACACTTGCACAAGCGAAGGCCCATTGTGCCAGCCGCCGGGACCCGGGCCGCCCCCCGGGTCCGGTCCGAGCCGATGGCCCTGTTCGGACCCGCTTCGGGCGGATACCTTCATCCCCGTGGCTCAGTTCCGACTCCAAGGCAGCAAGGTGCTCGCCGTCGACATGACCGGTGACGCCGTGAAGGCGAAGAACGGCGCGATGGTCGCCTACGACGGCCGGATGGCGTTCAAGAAGATGTCCGGCGGCGGTGAGGGCATCCGCGGCATGGTGACCCGCCGGCTCACCGGCGAACAGATGGAGGTCATGAAGGTGTCGGGGCACGGCACCTGCTACTTCGCGGACCGCGCGAGCGAGATCAACCTGGTGTCGCTGCGCGGCGAGACGCTCCACGTCGAGGCCGGCAATCTGCTGTGCACGGACTCGTCCCTGCGCACCGGCACCTCGTTCACCGGGGTACGCGGCGCCTCCCAGGGCAACGGCCTGTTCACCACGACCGTCGAGGGCACCGGCCAGGCGGCGATCCTCTCCGACGGCCCAGCGGTGGTGCTGCGGGTGAGCGACCGGTATCCGCTCCAGGTGGACCCGGGCGCGTACGTGGCGCACACCGGGAATCTGCAGCAGCACTTCCAGTCGGGCGTCACCTTCCGGACGTTCCTCGGGGAGGGCTCGGGCGAGGCGTTCCAGATCCGCTTCGAGGGCGAGGGACTGGTCTACGTCCAGCCCAGCGAGCGGAACACCCTCGGCGGTGAGGTGTGAGCGCGAACCGGACGGCTGCCGGACACCCGGCCGCGCCACCGCCGGCCGTGCCGCGTCCGGCCGGCGGGCACTCGTCCGCCGCCGCACCGGAGCACCGGACCCGCCGGACGCACAGCGAGAGGGGGGCCTGATGCCCTTTCAGGAGATCAATTCCAAGATGGTCGAGGCCCGTGTCCGGCCCGGCGAGCGGATGTTCAGCCAGCGCGGCGCGATGCTCGCCTACCGGGGCGAGGTGACCTTCACGCCCAATACGCAGGGCGGCCAGGGCGGTCTGACCTCGATGATCGGGCGGCGGATCGCCGACGAGGCGGCGCCGCTGATGACCGTCGAGGGCAGCGGCACCGTGATGTTCGGCCACGGCGGCCACCACATCCAGGTGATCGAGCTCGCCGGCGACACCCTGTACGTCGAGGCGGACCGGCTGCTCGCCTTCGACGGCACCCTGGAGCAGGGCACGATGTTCATGGGCTCGCAGGGCGGGGTGATGGGCATGGTGCGCGGCCAGGTGACGGGCCAGGGCCTGTTCACCACCACCCTCAAGGGGCACGGCTCGGTGGCGGTGATGGCCCACGGCGGCGTGATCGAGCTTCCCATCACCCCGGACCGCCCCGTGCACGTCGACCCCCAGGCGTACGTCGCGCACCACGGGGACGTGCGGAACAAGCTGTCCACCGCGCTCGGCTGGCGCGACATGGTGGGGCGCGGCTCGGGCGAGGCGTTCCAGCTGGAGCTCTCCGGCAGCGGCGCGGTGTACGTACAGGCCTCCGAGGAGAAGTTGTGACCGATCCGGTCGTCCACGACCCGCACACCCTGCCGGTCAACGACAACGTCAATGCCTACACCTTCTGTGTCGACCTGAAGGGGCAGTGGTTCGTCCAGAAGGGGAAGATGATCGCCTACTACGGGCGGATCGACTTCGAGGGCGTCGGCCACGGCCGTCTCGACCGGCTGGTCGCGGGCAGTTTCCACTCCCCGCTGCACGCCTCGGACTGGGTGGTCGCCGAGGGACAGGGCAAGATGCTCCTCGCCGACCGGGCCTTCGACGTCAACTCCTACGACCTCGAGGACGGCAACCTCACCATCCGCGCCGGCAACCTGCTGGCCTTCCAGCCGGGGCTGTCCCTCAAGCAGTCGATCGTCCCGGGCTTTCTCACCCTGATCGGCACCGGCACGTTCGTCGCCGCGTCGAACGGCCCGGTGGTCTTCGTGGAGCCGCCGATCCGGGTCGACCCGCAGGCCCTGGTGGGCTGGGCCGACTGCCCCTCTCCCTGCCACCACTACGACCACGGCTACCTGCGCGGGGTCATGGGCGGCCTGCGCGCGCTGACCGGCATCGGAGGCTCCTCGGGCGAGGAGCACCAATTCGAGTTCGTGGGGGCGGGACAGGTGCTGCTCCAGTCCACCGAGCTGCTGATGCCCGAGCAGAACACCGGTCTGGTGCCGCATCAGGAGGGCGTGCCGGGCGGCGGCCACTCCGGCGGTCACGGCGGCACCCCCGCCGGCGCCCCCGGCCTGCCCCAGCTGCCGGGTTCACTGGGGGGCCTCCAGCGTCGCTTCGGGCTGTGAGCGGTAGTCTGCGGAGTGTAACGTCGAACGCCTGCACACACGGGCGGGCGTCCTGGGGGAACGGACGCCACACACCAAAAATGGTCCGTATTTCAACTTTTGTAGGTAGAATCATTCTATGGAGACCGAGACGGCCACCCTCTGGCTCAGCGACGACGAACAGCGCGCCTGGCGTACCCACCTGGACGTCAACAAGCTGCTGATGCACCAGCTCGAAAAGGATCTGCAGCCGTTCGGCCTGACCAACAACGACTACGAGATTCTGGTCAACCTCTCCGAATCGCCGGAGCTGCGGATGCGGATGAGCGATCTCGCCGCCGCCACGCTCCAGTCCAAAAGCAGACTCTCCCACCAGATCACCCGGATGGAGAACGCGGGGCTGGTCCGCCGCGAGCACTGCGAGTCCGACCGGCGCGGCCTCTACGCCTGCCTGACGGACGAGGGCTCGGACACGATGCGGAGGGTCGCCCCGCACCATGTCGCCTCGGTGCGGCGGCACTTCATCGACCTGCTCCCGGCGGCCGAACTGGAGGCGCTCAGGGAGTCCCTGGCCCCGGTGGCCGACCACCTCCGCGACCAGCGCAGCCGCAGCTAGGGGCAGTCGTTCGGGATTCGGCCCGATCCACAGCCCCCGGGGCCCGGAGCCGCACGGCGGCCGTCCCGCACCTCCCGGCTCAGCCGGCGGGCAGGCGCAGCTCGAAGAGGGCGCCTCCCGCCGCCGACCGGCGGACCGTCAGGGTGCCGCCGTGGCGTTCCGCGACATCCCGGGCGATGGCCAGACCGAGGCCGGCACCGCCGTCGTCCCGGCTCCGGGCGTCGTCCAGGCGGACGAACCGCTCGAAGATCCGCTCCCGCTGCTCCTCGGGCACACCGCTGCCGTCGTCCGCGACGCCGAGCACCGCCCAGCCGCCCTCGGTCCGCAGCGAGACGGTCACCTCCGTCGCCGCGTGCCGCCGGCCGTTGTCCAGGAGATTGCCCAGCACCCGCGCCAACTGGCTCCGGGAACCGGCCACGTCGAGGGGTGATTCCACCGCCTCGGCCCGCAGCCGCACCGGTCCTCCACCGCGCTGGGACAGCTCCTCGCGCACCAGGGCGGCCAGCTCCACCGTGCCGCCCTCCCGGGGCCGCTCCCCCGCGTCGAGCCGGGCGAGCAGCAGCAGGTCGGCGGCGAGCTGCTGGAGCCGTACGGTGTCCTCCACCGCGCCCTCGACGTCCAGCAGCTCCGGGTGGGCGACCCCCACCTCCAGCTGGGTCCGCAGGCTGGCGATCGGGCTGCGCAGCTCGTGCGAGGCGTCGGCGACGAAGCGCCGCTGCCGCTCCACCGACGTCTCCAGGGCGGCCAGCGTCTCGTTGGTGGTCCGGGCCAGCCGGGCGACCTCGTCCCGGGAGTCCGGTTCCGGCACGCGCCGGGACAGGTCGGTCGAGGCCGTGATGGCGGCCATCTCGCCGCGGATGCCCTCGACCGGGCGCAGCGCCCGCCGGGTGACCAGCCAGGTGACCCCGGCCACCACGAGCAGCAGCGGCGGCAGTCCGATCAGCATGGCCATGCGCACCTCGCCGACCGCCCCGTGCTCGGTGGCGAGCGGTGAGCCCGCGTGGACGGTCACGGTGTCCCCGCGCGGCGTTGTGGCCTCGACGGAGGCGAAGCGGTACTCCTGCTTCTCGCCCTCCACGGTCGCGGTGCCGCCGCGGGTCTCCCCCTCGTCCGAGGAGACCTCACCGCTGCGCGGGGCGTCCTCCTCGTCCTCGTCCCCGTCGTCGTCCTCCCCTCCCGCAGGGCGGGAGGCCGCGCCGCCCGGCTTCACCTCGGCGGTGCCGGTGCCGGTGACGGCCTGGAGGTCCTCACTGGCCGCCCGCAGCACCCCGTCCTCGGAGACCACCTGCACGGGGTGCTCGTCCCCGTCGGGCAGGTCCAGCCGGCCGTACGGCACTCCGGTCGCCACCTGCCCGGCGACCTCCCGCGCCGCGACCTGCGACTGGAGGTCCGCCTGGTCGCGCAGATTGCCGCTCAGCACCATCAGCACGGCGACACCCGCGGCGATCAGAGCCGCCGCGACCACGGCCGTCGCCCCCAGCGCCGCCCGGGCCCGTACGGTGCCGAAGACCCTACGCACGGTCGCCCACCAGCCGGTATCCGGCCCCGCGCACGGTGCCGATGGTCTTCGCGCCGAGCTTCCGCCGTAGCGCGCTGATGTAGACCTCGACGATGTTCGGGTCGCCGTCGTAGGCGAAGTCCCAGACGTGCTCCAGGATCTCGGACTTGGAGACGACCTCGCCGGCGCGCAGCGCCAGTTGCTCCAGCACCGCGAACTCCTTGGCGGTCAGCGTCGCCTCCGCGCCGTCGACCGTGACCCGGCGGGCGGCGGTGTCGACGCTCAGCCCGCCCACGGTCAGCACCGGCGAGGCGGTCCGCCCGCGCCGCCGCAGCAGGGCCCGGACCCGGGCGACCAGCACCACGTACGAGAACGGCTTGGTCAGGTAGTCGTCGGCACCGGTGTCGAGGCCCTCGGCCTCGTCGTACTCGCCGTCCTTGGCGGTCAGCATCAAAATCGGCACGTCGTCCCCGGCGGCCCGCAGCGCCCCGCACACCCGGTAGCCGTTCATCCCCGGCAGCATGATGTCGAGGACGATCAGGTCGTACGAGCCCTCGCTCGCCCGGTGCAGGCCCTCGGTCCCGTCGTGCACCACATCGACGGCGAACCCTTCCGCCGTCAGGCCCTTGGCCAGCGACAGCGCGAGGCGCCGCTCGTCCTCCACGATCAACAAACGCATGCGCCCAGCTTCCCAAAGCCCACCTGAAGAGAGCTTCAGGAGGCTTCAGCCCCGCTTCAGCATCACTTCGGCACGGTGGTCCACATCGCAACCGACTGCGATACCGAACCACAGCGGGAGGAACACATGAAGCGCAACATCGTCATCGCCACCGTCGCCGCGGCGACGCTGATCGGCGGCACCGTCTCGGCCTTCGCCGTCCCCGGCAACGACGCGGCTGCGCAGACCCCCACCGGCGCCACGTCCACGAACGTCCGCGACGCGGACGACCGGGACATGGACGACCGGGACGCGGACGACCGCGACACCGACGACGCCCGTGAGGCCCGCGCCGCCACGACGGACGCGGCACAGGCCGTGGCCAAGGCACTGAAGGCCCAGCCGGGCACGGTCGCCTCGGCCGAGCTGGACGACGACACCGCGAAGAGCGTCGTCTGGGACGTGGACGTCCTCGGCGACGACGGCACCTGGCACGAGCTGAAGCTGGACGCCGGCAACGGCCGCGTGCTCGGCAACCACACCGAGCAGGAGGACGACAACGGCGAGGCCGTGAAGAACGCGAAGACCGACGCCCGCGAAGCCGTCGCAGCCGCCCAGAAGGCCGCCCCCGGCAAGGTCACCTCGGTCGAGTTCGACGACGGCGCCTGGGAGGTCGAGCTTCAGAACAAGCACGGCCAGGGCCAAGACGTCCGCGTCGACCAGAACACCGCCAAGGCCACCGTCACCGCCGACCACGACGACGACTCGGACGACGACCAGGACTCCGACGACGACTGACGGCCCCGCGTCGACCGAACCCACCGGACGGGGGAGCCCGATGACCGCTCCCCCGCCCGGTAACGGGCAACGGCCGCCCGGCGGGCAGACCACACACCCGCCCAAGGTCCGGGGCCGCGTCACCACTCCCCGCCCGTGCAACGGGACGACCGAGGTCACATGACCGCACCTCTGCCCGCGAACGGGGCAGGCGGCCGAGCGGGCATGACCACACCTCCGCCCAAGGACCGGGAAAGTCGCCCACCGGCGGGAGGGGGCCGGGGTCGCAGGGGTGTGGGGTCCTGGAAGCTGCCGTGTATTTGTGGGCCGCCAGGCCCGTAAATATACGTTCCAGGACCCCACACCCCGGAGTGCCCCGGCCCCCGTCACCACGCACCTGCGCAGGGCGCACCCACCACCACCGCACAACGCTCAACGCACCCGCACGCCGTATCCCGCACGAACCCGCCCCCAACACCGGAGCCCCCGAGGACCACCTCGGGGGCTCCACCACGTACCAGGGGGCACCGAACCGCGCCCGCCGAGTCAGCTTCCCGAGCCCTCCGTCAGCCCCGCCACCAACTCGTCCGCAGCCGCGTAGGGATCGAGTTCCCCGGCCACGATCCGCTCCGCGAGCGCCCCGAGCCGCCGGTCCCCGTGCAGGTCGTAGATGCGTTCCCGCAGCCGGGTGACGGCGATCGTCTCGACCTCGCCCGCCGCCCGCCGCGCCCGCCGCTCGGAGAGCACTCCGTGCTCCTCCATCCAGGCCCGGTGCTTCTCCAGCGCCTCGACGACCTCGTCGATGCCCTCGCCCCGCGCCGCGACGGTCTTCACGATCGGGGGACGCCAGTCGCCCGCGGCCCGCGCCTCACCCAGTCCCAGCATGTGGTTGAGCTCGCGCGCGGTCGCGTCGGCCCCGTCCCGGTCGGCCTTGTTGACCACGTAGACGTCACCGATCTCCAGGATTCCGGCCTTCGCCGCCTGGATCCCGTCCCCCATCCCGGGGGCCAGGAGGACCACGCTGGTGTCGGCCTGGGAGGCGATCTCGACCTCCGACTGCCCCACACCCACGGTCTCCACCAGCACCACGTCGCAGCCCGCGGCATCGAGCACCCGGATCGCCTGCGGCGCGGCCCAGGCGAGTCCGCCGAGGTGGCCGCGGGTGGCCATGGACCGGATGTAGACCCCGGGGTCGGACGCGTGATCGCTCATCCGCACCCGGTCGCCCAGCAGCGCACCGCCGGAGAACGGCGAGGAGGGGTCGACGGCGAGCACCCCGACCCGCTTGCCGATCCGCCGGTACGCGGAGACGAGCGCCGAGGTGGAGGTCGACTTGCCGACTCCGGGGGAGCCGGTCAGCCCGACGACGTACGCCGCGCCCGTCAGCGGGGCGAGCGCCGCCATCACCTCGCGGAGCTGCGGCGACGCCCCCTCGACCAACGAGATCAGCCGGGCCACGGCCCGGGGGCGCCCCTGGCGTGCCTGCTCGACCAGGGTGGGGACGTCAACCACTGTTCCGCTCCTCGCGCTCGCCCGAGCCGTCGCACCGACCGCGGGCCTCTGCCGTTCCGCGACCGGCTTCCTGCCGTTCCGCGCCGGCCCCATACCGTCCGCGGTGCCCGCTCACCGTCCGCGGCCCGCGGACCCGGGACCGCCTTCGACCGTTGCGGCCGGATCCTTCCGGACCACACCCGGAACCCTCCGGGCCCGCCCGGATCCTTCCGGACCGCGGCCCGGACCCGTCCGTTCCGCGGACGCGGACCACTTCGTGCCGTCCCGCGGACTACTTCGTCCCGTTCCGCGGCACCCGGATGATCAGGGCGTCACCCTGGCCACCGCCGCCGCAGAGCGCCGCGGCACCCGTTCCGCCGCCCCGCCGCTTGAGCTCCAGCGCCAGGTGCAGCACGATCCGCGCACCGGACATGCCGATCGGGTGGCCCAGGGCAATGGCGCCACCGTTGACGTTCACCTTTTCGGAGGAAACTCCCAGGTCCTTCATTGACTGGACCGCCACCGCGGCAAACGCCTCGTTGATCTCGATCAGATCAAGATCCCCGACGGTCAGCCCGTCCTTGCCCAGGGCGTGTTCGATCGCATTCGACGGCTGCGACTGCAGCGAGTTGTCCGGACCGGCCACATTCCCGTGAGCGCCGATTTCGGCGATCCACTCCAGGCCCAGTTCCTCGGCCTTGGCCTTGCTCATCACCACAACGGCGGCCGCACCGTCGGAAATCTGCGAGGCGCTTCCCGCGGTGATCGTCCCGTCCTTGGCGAACGCGGGCCGCAGCTTTCCGAGCGATTCGGCGGTGGTCTCCGCCCGGATACCCTCGTCCTTGGCGAAGATCACCGGGTCGCCCTTGCGCTGCGGAATCTCCACCGGGGTGATCTCGGCCTCGAACAGGCCGTTCTTCTGCGCCGCGGCGGCCCGCTGGTGGGACTGGGCCGCGATCTCGTCCTGCTCCGGACGGTTGATGCCCAGCCGGGTGTTGTGCTTCTCGGTGGACTCGCCCATCGCGACGTTCTCGAAGGCGTCGGTCAGCCCGTCGTGCGCCATGGCGTCGAGCATCTCCACCGCGCCGTACTTGTAGCCCTCACGGGACTTCGGCAGCAGGTGGGGGGCGTTGGTCATCGACTCCTGGCCGCCCGCGACCACGACGTCGAACTCGCCCGCGCGGATCAGCTGGTCGGCCAGCGCGATGGCGTCCAGACCGGACAGACAGACCTTGTTGACCGTCAGCGCGGGCACGTTCATCGGGATTCCGGCCTTGACCGCCGCCTGCCGGGCGGGGATCTGGCCAGCTCCGGCCTGGAGCACCTGGCCCATGATCACGTACTGGACCTGGTCGCCGCCGATGCCCGCCCGGTCCAGCGCGGCCTTGATGGCGAAGCCGCCGAGGTCGGCTCCGGAGAAGCTGCGCAGGGATCCGAGCAGACGCCCCATGGGCGTACGGGCGCCTGCGACGATCACAGAGGTGGTGCCGGTCGTACCAGTCATGGTGCGGCCCCTTCGGGGGAAGGAAGTTAACGAGGGTTTTCGTCAATGTACTGAGCGGTACGCGCCTGGTCACCGGTCAGCAGGTGTGATCGCGCGCACGTTGCGTAACCACATGAACGGGCGGTGCACTGGAGCCATGCTGACGCGAATCGACCACATCGGGATCGCCTGCTTCGACCTCGACAAGACTGTTGAGTTCTACCGTGCCACGTACGGCTTCGAGGTGTTCCACACCGAGGTCAACGAGGAACAGGGCGTGCGCGAGGCCATGCTGAAGATCAACGAAACCTCGGACGGCGGTGCCTCCTACCTCCAGCTCCTGGAACCGGTCCGGGAGGACTCCACGGTCGCCAAGTGGCTGGCCAAGAACGGCGAGGGCGTGCACCACATCGCCTTCGGCACCGCGGACGTGGACGCCGACGCCGCGGACATCCGCGGCAAGGGCGTCCGGGTGCTCTACGACGAGCCGCGCACCGGCTCCATGGGCTCCCGGATCACGTTCCTGCACCCCAAGGACTGCCACGGTGTTCTGACCGAACTCGTCACCGCCAACCCCGCCTCCGCCGACGACCACTGACCTCTTCGTCCCCCGGCCGGTAGAGTGGCCGCTCGGCCGGGGTTCGGGTTGGGGGCTGTGACCCATACCTCGCCGACGATCTGACACCATTCTCCGACAGGCACGTACTAGAGCAGCATCAGAGCACGTACCGCGAAGGACAGGGCAGATCGGAGAACGGGCCGGCTCCTGGAAAGGCAGGACGATCGCCGGTGTCGACGCGACCAGGGGACGGATGGGACCGCGCAGTGCGGGGCTACGACCGCTACGAGGCTGACGACCACCTCTCGAAGTTCGAGGCCGAGATGGAGCGGCTGAAGACCGAGCGGGAGAAGGCCGTCCAGCACGCCGACGACCTCGGCTACCAGGTCGAGGTGTTGCGCGCCAAGCTGCACGAGGCGCGCCGCAACCTCGCGACCCGTCCTGCCTACGACACCGGGGACATCGGTTATCAGGCGGAGCAGATGCTCCGTAATGCCCAGATCCAGGCGGACCAGCTGCGGGCGGACGCCGAGCGCGAGCTGCGCGAGGCCCGGGCCCAGACCCAGCACCTGCTGCAGGACCAGGCCGAGCGCCAGGCCCGGCTGGAGGCCGAGCTGCACGCCGAGGCGGTGGCCCGGCGGCAGCGGCTGGACGAGGAGCTGGCCGAGCGCCGGCAGACCGTCGAGTCGCACGTCAACGAGAACGTCGCCTGGGCCGAGCAGCTGCGGGCCCGTTCCGAGGCCCAGGCCCGCCGGCTCATGGAGGAGTCGCGGGCCGAGTCCGAGCAGGCGCTGGCCGCCGCCCGGGCCGAGGCCCACCGCCTGGCCGAGCAGGCCCGGGAGCGGCTGGTCTCGGAGTCCGAGGCGGCCCGCAGCGAGGCGGAGAGCATCCTGCGCCGGGCGCGGACCGACGCCGAACGGCTGCTCAACGCCGCGTCGACGCAGGCCCAGGAGGCCACCGACCACGCGGAGCAGCTGCGCACCTCCACCACCACGGAGTCGGACGAGGCGCGCCGCCAGGCGACCGAGCTGACCCGGACCGCCGAGCAGCGGATGAAGGAGGCCGAGGAGGCGCTGCGCGAGGCGCGGGCCGAGGCCGACCGGGTCCGCGAGGAGGCGTCCGCCGCCGCGGCGAAGCGGCTGAGCACCGCCGAGTCGGAGAACGAGCAGCGCACCCGGACCGCCAAGGCGCAGATCGCCCGGCTGGTGGGCGAGGCCACCAAGGAGGCCGAGGCGCTCAAGGCCGAGGCCGAGCAACTGCGCACCGACGCACAGGCGGACGCCGACCGGGTCCTCGCCGAGGCCCAGGAGACCGCCCGCACCAGCGCCGCCGAGGACTCCGCGGCGCAGCTCGCCAAGGCCGCCCGCAGCGCGGAGGAGGTGCTGACCAAGGCGTCGGAGGACGCCAAGGACACCACCCGGGCCGCGACCGAGGAGGCCGACCGGATCCGCCGCGAGGCGGAGGCCGAGGCCGACCGGCTGCGCGCCGAGGCGCACGACAGCGCGGAGCAGCTCAAGGGCGCGGCGAAGGACGACACCAAGGAGTACCGCGCCAAGGCCGTCGAACTGCAGGAGGAGGCCCGCCGGCTGCGCGGCGAGGCCGAACAGCTCCGGTCGGAGGCGGTCGCCGAGGGCGAGCGGATCCGCAGCGAGGCCCGGCGCGAGGCGGTCCAGCAGATCGAGGAGGCGGCCAGCACCGCCGAGGGGCTGCTCGCCAAGTCCAAGGAGGACGCCGAGCAGCTCCGGACCAGCGCCGGCAGCGAGAGCGAGCGGGTGCGCACCGAGGCGATCGAGCGCGCCACGACGCTGCGCCGGCAGGCCGAGGACGCCCTGGAGCGGGCCCGTGCCGAGGCCGAGGAGCTGCGCTCGGAGGCCGCGGCGCAGACCCTGAAGACCTCGGAGGAGGCGGCCGAGGAGGCGCGGCAGCTGCGCGAGGAGGCCGAGCAGGCCGCCCGCGACCGGCGGGCCGAGGCCGAGGAGGAGCTGACCCGGCTGCACACCGCGGCCGAGGAGCGGGTCACCGAGGCCGAGGAGGCGCTGCGGGAGGCCCGTACGGAGGCCGAGCGGCTGCGGAAGGAGGCCGCCGAGGAGACCGAGCGGCTGCGCGCCGAGGCCGCCGAGCGGCAGCGGACGCTCCAGCAGCAGGCCGAGACCGAGGCGGAGCGGCTGCGCACCGAGGCCGCCGCGGACGCCTCGAATTCCCGTGCCGAGGGCGAGGCGCTGGCCGTACGGCTGCGCAGCGAGGCCGCGGCCGAGGCCGAGGAGCTGCGGGCGCAGGCCCTGGAGACCGCGGACCGGATGCGGGCGGAGGCCGCCGCGGCGGCCGAACGTACCGGCGCCGAGGCCGCGGAGGCGCTGGCCGCCGCCCAGGAGGAGGCGTCCCGCCGCCGGCGCGAGGCCGAGACGATGCTGGGCGACGCCCGCGAGGAGGCGCACCAGGAGCGGTCGGCCGCGCGCGAGCAGAGCGAGGAGCTGCTGGCCACGGCCCGCCACCGGGTCGAGGAGGCGCAGGCCGAGGCGCAGCGTCTGGTCGAGGAGGCGGAGCGGCGGTCCGCGGAGCTGGTGTCCGCTGCCGAGCAGACCGCGCAGCAGGTGCGGGACTCCGTCGCGGGGCTGCACGAGCAGGCCGAGGAGGAGATCGCCGGGCTGCGGTCGGCGGCCGAGCACGCGGCGGAGCGCACCCGGACGGAGGCGCAGGAGGAGGCCGACCGGGTCCGTTCCGACGCCTACGCGGAGCGGGAGCGGGCGTCCGAGGACGCGCAGCGGACCCGGCGCGAGGCGCAGGGCGAGGCGGAGGCCGCCAAGTCGCTGGCGGAGCGGACGGTTTCGGAGGCGATCGAGGAGTCCGACCGGCTGCGGTCGGCGGCCCGCGAGGAGGCCAACCAGAAGCGCTCCGAAGCCGCCGAGCAGGCCGACCGACTCGTCACGGAGGCCACGGCCGAGGCCGAGCGCACGGTCGGCGAGGCCACCGAGGAGGCCCAGCGGCTGCGCACCGAGGCCGCCCAGGGGCTGGAGTCGGCCCAGCAGGAGTCCACGCGCACGCTGGACGAGGCCCGTTCGGAGGCGGACCGGCGCCGCGGCGAGGCCGCGGAGCAGGCCGACCGTCTGATGACGGAGGCCGCGAACGAGGCGGAGCGCCTGCGCAACGAGGCGGCCGCCACGGTCGGTTCGGCGCAGGAGCACGCGCAGGTCACCCGGGCGGAGGCCGACCGGATCAAGGCCGACGCCGAGGCGGCGGCCGAGCGGATGCGCCAGGAGGCCCAGGAGGAGTCGGACCGGCTGCTGGACGAGGCCCGGCAGGCGGCGGGCAAGCGCCGCGGCGAGGCCGCCGAGCAGGCGGACCAGCTCATGGCCAAGGCCCAGGAGGAGGCCGTGCGCACCGCCGCGGCCGCCGAGGAGCAGGCCGACACGATGGTGGGCGCCGCCCGCACGGAGGCGGACCGGCTCGTCGCGGAGGCGACGAACGAGGCCCATGCCCGGGTGGAGAAGTCCCGTACGGACGCCGACACCCTGCTCGGCGAGGCCCGCCGGGACGCCACCGCGACCCGGGAGCGCGCCGAGGAGCTGCGGACCCGGGTCGAGGCCGAGATGGAGGAGCTGCACGACCGGGCCCGGCGGGAGTCGGCGGAGGCCCTGAAGTCCGCGGGCGAGCGGGTGGACAAGCTCGTCAAGGCGGCCGACGACCAGCTGACGGAGGCCGGGGAGAAGGCCAAGTCGATGGTCTCGGACGCGACGAGCGAGGCGAGCAAGGTCCGGATCGCCGCGGTGAAGAAGGCGGAGGGGCTGCTCAAGGAGGCCGAGCAGAAGAAGGCGGCGATCCTGCGGGAGGCGGACCAGCTGCGCACCGAGGCCTCGGAGGAGGCCGAGCGGATGCTCGACGAGGGGAAGCGCGAGCTCGAAGTGCTGGTGCGGCGCCGCGAGGACATCAATGCGGAGATCTCCCGTGTCCAGGACGTGCTGGAGGCGTTGGAATCATTTGAGACACCGGGCGGCAACAAGGAGAACGGCGTCAAGGCGGCTGCCGGAGCGGGCGCTTCGCGTTCGGGTGGCAAGCAGTCCGAGGGGTGAGCCACCCGAAAGAGGGGTCATTCTCCAGATCAAACCTGCGTTGACTCGATGACACGCCGCTTGCGCCCCTAGGATTCCACCTATCACCTCACCGGTCTCTTTCGACAGGAACCTCATGAGCGACACTTCCTCCCCCTTCGGCTTCGAGCTCGTGCGGCGTGGATACGACCGCGGGCAGGTGGACGACCGCATCACGAAGCTCGTCGCCGACCGTGACAGTGCACTCTCCCGTATCACCTCTCTGGAAAAGCGCATCGAGGAGCTGCATCTCGAGACGCAGAATGCCCAGGCCCAGGTCAACGACGCGGAGCCGTCGTACGCCGGTCTCGGCGCCCGGGTGGAGAAGATCCTCCGGCTCGCCGAGGAAGAGGCGAAGGACCTGCGCGAGGAGGCCCGTCGGGCCGCCGAGCAGCACCGGGAGCTGGCGGAGTCCTCCGCGCAGCAGGTGCGCAACGACGCCGAGACGTTCGCCGCCGAGCGCAAGGCGAAGGCCGAGGACGACGGTGCCCGGATCGTCGACAAGGCGAAGGGCGAGGCGGCGTCCCTGCGGTCCGAGGCGCAGAAGGACGCGCAGTCCAAGCGCGAGGAGGCGGACACCCTCTTCGAGGAGACCCGGGCCAAGGCCGCGCAGGCGGCGGCCGACTTCGAGACCAACCTCGCCAAGCGCCGCGAGCAGTCCGAGCGCGACCTGGCGTCCCGTCAGGCCAAGGCGGAGAAGCGTCTCGCCGAGATCGAGCACCGGGCCGAGCAGCTGCGCCTGGAGGCGGAGAAGCTGCGGACGGACGCGGAGCGCCGGGCCCGCCAGACGGTGGAGACCGCCCAGCGCCAGGCCGAGGACATCGTGGCGGACGCCAACGCCAAGGCCGACCGGGTCCGCAGCGAGTCGGAGCGGGAGCTGGCGGCGCTCACCAACCGCCGCGACAGCATCAACGCGCAGCTGACCAACGTCCGCGAGATGCTCGCGACGCTGACCGGTGCGGCGGTCGCCGCGGCCGGCAGCCCCGACGAGGAGACGGTCACGCACGGGGTTCCCGCCCAGCAGACCCGCTGAGGCCCTGCGCCGGGCCCCCGGTCCGGCGAGGTACGTGCGCGGCGCCCTCCGCCCCTCTCCGGTGGCGGGGGGCGCCGTGCTGTGCCTAGCGTGTGGAAATGATCGAGCTCGAAGGGCTGACGAAGCGGTACGGCGACACGCTGGCCGTCGACCGGCTGACCTTCACGGTGCGGCCGGGGGTCGTCACCGGCTTCCTGGGGCCGAACGGATCCGGCAAGTCCACCACCATGCGGATGGTGCTCGGTCTGGATCACCCCACCGCCGGCGACGTCCGGATCGACGGCCGGCGCTATGCGGAGCTGCGTGACCCGCTGACGGACATCGGCGCCCTGCTCGACGCGGGGGCGGTGCACGGCGGCCGCAGCGCGTACCACCATCTGCTCGCGCTGGCGCAGAGCAACGGGATTCCCTCCCGCCGGGTCGACGAGGTGCTGGACACCGTGGGTCTGGCGGCGGTGGCCCGGAAGCGCGCCAAGGGCTTCTCGCTCGGGATGGGCCAGCGGCTGGGCATCGCCGGGGCGCTGCTCGGGGACCCGCGGATCCTGATGTTCGACGAGCCGGTCAACGGGCTCGACCCCGAAGGCATCCACTGGATCCGGAATGTGATGAAGCGGCTGGCGGCGGAGGGCCGGACGGTCTTCGTCTCCAGCCACCTGATGAGCGAGATGGCCCTCACCGCCGACCATCTGGTCGTCATCGGCCAGGGCCGGCTGCTCGCCGACACCTCCATGGCGGACTTCATCACCGATCACTCCCGCTCGTTCGTCCGGCTGCGGAGCCCCGAACCGGAACGGCTGCGGGACGTCCTCCACACGGCCGGGCTGACCCCGGTGGACGGGGTGGACGGGGCGCTGGAGGTGGACGGCACGGACGCGGCCGCGGTGGGCGAGCTGGCGGCCCGCGACGGGCTGGTGCTGCACGAGCTGAGTCCGCAGCACGCCTCCCTGGAGGAGGCCTTCATGCGGCTGACCGCGGGGTCGGTGGAGTACCACGCGCACGGCGAGGGCGAAGTGACCGGCCCGGGGGCCGGGGCCGGGGACGCGGGGCCGCCGGTGCCCGTCGGGCAGCGGGCCGCGTGGGGCGCCGACTGGCGCGGGGCGGGCCGTGACGGACGGAAGAGAGGCTGAGCGATGGCGGTGTCGCAGGTGCTCCGGTCGGAGTGGACCAAGCTCCGGTCGGTACGGTCCACGGCGTGGACGCTGAGCCTGGCCTTCGTGGTGACGCTGGCCCTGGGCGCGCTGATCAGCATCGTGGCGAACGCGAGCTTCGGCGATCTGTCGGCGGAGGAACAGCTCACCTTCGACCCGACGTTCCTCAGCTTCGCGGGCATGGGCATCGGTCAGCTCGCGATGATCGTCTTCGGGGTGCTGGTGGTCTCCAGCGAGTACAGCAGCGGCATGATCCGTACCTCGCTGGCCGCCGTGCCCCGGCGCGGCACCTTTCTGCTCTCCAAGGTCGCCGTGGCCTCGGCCCTCGCGCTCGTCGTGGGCATGGTGACCAGCTTCGGCGCCTTCGCCCTCGGCCAGACCCTGCTGGGCGAGCACCGGGCCGCGCTCGGCGACCCCGGGGTGCTGCGGGCGGTGTTCGGCGGCGGGCTCTACATGGGGCTCATCGCGATGTTCTCGATGGGGATCGCCGCCGTGCTGCGCAGCCCGCTGCTCTCGCTGGGCATCCTGATGCCGTTCTTCTTCCTGGTCTCGAACATCCTGGGCAATGTGGACGCCACCCGCGAGATCGGCCAGTACCTCCCGGACCAGGCCGGGAACGCCGTCATGCAGGTGGTTCCCCAGCCGGGCGACAGTCCGCCGTACGGGCCGTGGGGCGGGCTGGCCATCATGGTCGTCTGGGTCGCGGCGGCGCTGGTCGGCGGCGCTCTGGTGATGCGCAGCCGCGACGCCTGAGACGCGTCCGCGCGGCCGGGGCGTCTCCGTCGCCCCCGGACCCGCGCGGGGAGAGGGGCACCGGGTGGCGGACCGGCGTCTGGCGGCCCTGGGGTTCGCCGAGGTCCCGGCCGAGCGGCCGCTGAGCTACCCCGGCCGTCCGGTCACCGGGCCGTACCTGCTCACCGGGGCGGAGCTGCTGCCGCTCGCCGTCCGGCAGAGCCGGCCGGGCGCCTGGCCGGTGGCGGGCACCGGCGGCCCGGGTCGCCCGCTGGACGAGGTGCTGGCCGCGCTGGGCCGGCCCGGAGTCGGCCGGCGGCACCCGGTGATCGCGGTCGGCTCCAACGCCTCCCCCGCACAGCTCGCCCACAAGCTCACCGGCCGCGGGGTGTCCGCGGTCGTGCCGATGGTGCCGGTCCGGGTGGCCGGGGTCGCCGTGGGCTGCTCCGGGCACATCAGCCGCTCCGGCTGCGTGGCCCGGGCCCCCTACCCGGCCGGGCCGGCGGACGCCGCGGCCGTCTCCGTGCTGAGCTGGCTGGATACGGAGCAGCTCGCCGCGGTGGACGACTCGGAGGCCGTGAACTACCGGCGGGTGACGCTGCCCGGCGACCGCTTCACGATCACCCTGCCGTCGGGGGAACGGCCGGCCGCCGCCGGACTGTACGTCAGCCGGCACGGTGTGCTGGCCGGCCCGGACGGCGGGCCGCGCCCCGTCACGCAGGACCAGGCCGCACTGCTCACCGCGCTGCTCGCCGCCTCGCCCCGGCTGAGGGCGCTGCTGGGGCCCGATGCGCTCAGCTGGGTGCGCCGGGCGGGCGCCGACCCGGAGCTGCGCCGGCGGGCCCCCCGGCTCTTCGCCGAGGAGGGCCTGCTGCTGCCGCCGGCCGACTTCGGGCCGTACCCGGCCCGGGGCGCCGGACGCCACCGTCACCACCTGCCGCTCCACGACGATCCGCCGCTCCACGACGATCTGCCGCTCTACGGTGATCTGCCGCCGCTCGGCGGGACGCTGCCCGGCTGATCAACAGGGGTTTTCCGGCGGCCAGGGCACGTGCCGGCCCCACCGCGGACCGTGGGCGGACGGCACCGGTCCGGGCCCGTCCGGTGCTCCGCGCGATTGGACGGGAACCGTCAAGCTGTCGTTATCCTCCTAACTCTTACGGGGGCTCTCTGCAGACGTTCGTGTCCCCGACCCATCCGGCGAGGGGCGGATAATGATCGAGGCAGTCGGCCTGACGAAGCGCTACGGCGCCAAGACGGCCGTGTACAACCTGTCGTTCCAGGTGCGGCCGGGGACGGTGACCGGCTTCCTGGGGCCGAACGGGTCCGGCAAGTCCACCACCATGCGCATGATCCTGGGGCTGGACCGGCCGACGAGCGGCCAGGTGACGATCGGCGGGCATCCCTACCGCAAGCTGCCGAACGCCCCGCGCCAGGTGGGTGCGCTGCTCGACGCCAAGGCCGTGCACGGCGGCCGCAGCGCCCGCAGCCATCTGCTGTGCCTGGCGCAGCTGTCGGGCATCCCGGCCTCCCGGGTCGACGAGGTGCTGGGCCTGGTCGGCCTGCACGAGGTGGCGAAGAAGCGGTCCAAGGGGTTCTCCCTGGGCATGGGCCAGCGGCTCGGCATCGCCGCGGCGCTGCTCGGCGACCCGCAGGTGCTGCTCTTCGACGAGCCGGTCAACGGCCTCGACCCGGAGGGCATCCTCTGGGTGCGCAACCTGATGAAGAAGCTGGCGGCCGAGGGCCGGACGGTCTTCGTCTCCAGCCACCTGATGAGCGAGATGGCCCTCACCGCCGAGCACCTGATCGTGATCGGGCGCGGCCAGTTGCTCGCCGACATGAGCGTGAAGGACTTCATCTCGGCCAACTCGGCCGACTTCGCCCGGGTCCGCACCCCCGAGGGCGACCAGGCGCAGCGGGAGAAGCTGACGGCGGCGCTCGGCGAGGCGGGCGGCCGGATCCAGCCGGAGCCGGACGGCGCGCTGCGGGTGAGCGGGATTCCGCTGCCGCGGATCAGCGACCTGGCCCACGAGGCGGACGTCCGGCTGTGGGAGCTGTCGCCGCACCAGGCGTCGCTGGAGGAGGCGTACATGCAGATGACGCAGGGCGCCGTGGACTACCGCTCCACCCTCGACCAGCCCGCCGGAGTCCCGGGCCAGGCGGGAATACCGGGTCAGCCGGGAATGCCGGGTCAGGCCGGCCCCGGGTACGCGCCGCCGGGACAGCCCGCGCCGGGTTACGCACCGCCGGGACAGCCGGGCCCGGGCGGTCCGGTGCCGGCCGGCGGCTACGCCCCGCCGCCCGGTGGCTTCGCGCCGCCGCAGCAGGCCGGCCCGTACGGCGCCGCCCCCGGGCAGCCGAACCCGTACGCGCAGCCGCAGCCGGCCGCGCAGCCCGCCCCCACCGCTCCCCCGGCGGCGCCGCAGGCGCCGGCCGGCGCCCCCGACATGACGAAGCGTGACAGCGAGGACGGCCGATGAGCACCCCGTACCAGCAGCAGGGCACGGCGCCGACGGACGGACCGGGCGGTCCGGTGCCCCCGGCGTGGCAGGGCCACGCTCCGGCCCCGCACCAGGGGCCCGCCGGTCAGCCGCCGGCTCCGCAGTTCGCCGCCGGCGGGCCCGGGGGCTACGCCTCGCCGATTCCGGTGCGCGGCACCCACTTCTTCCACGCGCTGGCCTCGGAGTGGACCAAGATCCGGACGGTGCGCTCCACCATGTGGACGCTCGGCATCATGTTCCTGATCGTGGTGGGCGTCGGAGCGCTGACCGCGGCCGGGCTCGGCTCCTCGGAGCAGGCCCAGACCCCGCTCCTCGCGGGCGGCTTCTTCGGGCTGATGCTCGGCCAGATCTGCATCATCACCCTCGGCGTGCTGGTGGTGACCTCCGAGTTCGGCACCGGCATGATCCGTACGACCATGACCGCCTGCCCCTCACGCGGCCGGGTGCTGGCGGCCAAGGCGACGGTCTTCTTCCTGCTCTCCTTCATCATGACGACGGTGGCCACCGGGCTGACCGCGCTCATCCAGTCGTCCATGCTGGGCGGCCGGGAGCCGTCCGAGTTCGCCGCCCTCCCCAAGGGGTCGGTGGTGGACGGCGTGGTGATCGCCACCGGCAGCGAGTGGCTGGGCGCCACCGTCGGAGCGGGGCTCTACGTGGCGCTGCTCGGCCTGCTGTCGCTCGCCGTCGGCTCGCTGCTGCGGCACTCGGCCGGCGCCATCACCACGATGCTCGGCGTCGTGCTGCTGCCGCTGCTGCTCGCCCTGTTCATGCAGACCGAGAGCCTGAAGACCGTCCAGGAGAAGCTGATCGAGTACTCCCCGCTGAACGGTCTCGCCTCGCTCTACCGCATGCCGATGGGCGGCGGCGACGGCACCGGCTGGGACCTGCTCTGGATCCTCGCGGGCGTCACGGCGGCCGCGCTGGCCGGCGCGTTCGCGATGCTGCACCAGCGCGACGTCTGACCGGTCCGACGGCTGAGCCCCGGACCACCGGGGACGGACGTCAGTACCGCGGAGCCTGACGGGACCGCTGCACCCGCGTGGTGCGGCGGTCCCGTGCGTTCCAGCACGCCCGGTGCCAGTGCCGCCGGTCGTCGACGGGCCGGGCCTGGGCCCAGGCCACCACATGCGGGACGCCCGGCGGGATCTCCTGGTCGCACCCCGGGCAGCGGTAGTGCTTGGCCGCCGCCGCGCCGCCCACCGGGCGCACCACCCAGTCCTCGCCCTGCCAGCTCTCGGTGTTGCCCCAGCCCGCGAGGCCGGGGACCGACCGCTGCGGGCCGGAGCGGTCCCCGTCGGTGTGCGGAGTGGGGCGGTCACCGCCGCGGGGGCGGTTTCGACGCGGAGACACGGGGCACCTCGCGAGCATTCCGGGGTCTGCTGAGCCGTGCCCCAGCGTACGCGGCGGAGCGGGGGCGGCAGGCACCCCGGAGACCAGCCCGCGATCACCCCGATAATCCGCAGAACTTCTTTTCGGGCCGTGCCTTTGGCACGTGTCAGCCGTTAATGCCACCAGGGGGAGAGCCGCGTCGGCCGCAAGGAGGCAGAAGGCGATGCGCGTAGGAACGTTTGCACTGGCCGCCCAGTTCCCGGGCCAGGGGCAGGGGGAGGCACTGCACCGCGCGGTGCGGACGGCCGAGGTCGCCGAGGAGGCGGGGCTCGACGCGGTCTGGCTCGCCGAGCACCACTTCGTGCCGTACGGCGTCTGCCCGTCGGCGGTCACGCTGGCCGCGCTGCTGCTCGGCCGGACCCGGCGGATCGGGGTCGGCACCGCGGTCAGCGTCCTGCCCACCAGCCATCCGGTGTCCCTGGGCGAGCAGGCGGCCCTGCTGCATCTGACGTCCGGCGGCCGGTTCACCCTGGGCGTGGGCCGCGGCGGGCCCTGGGTCGATCTGGAGGTGTTCGGCTCCGGCCTGCCGGCGTACGAGACGGGGTTCCCGGAATCCCTCGATCTGCTGCTGCGCTGGCTGCGGGAGCCGCGTGTGGGGGCGGACGGCGAGCGGTACTCCTTCCGCGAAGTGCCCGTCGTACCGCGGGCGGACGAACTGCTTCAGGCCCCCGAGGGCCCAGCCGTGGTGGTCGCCTGCACCTCCCCCGCGAGCGTCCGGCTGGCCGCCGAGCGCGGGCTGCCGATGCTGCTGGGCATGCACTGCGGTGACGAGGAGAAGGCCGAGGCGGTCGCGCTCTGGCGCCGGACGGCGCTGGCGGCCGGGCGTTCACCCGAGGAGGTCGCGGCCGCCGGGCACGTGTCGGCGGGCGTGCTGCAGATCGCGGACTCCCGGGCGCAGGCCTCCGAGGCACTGGCCAAGGCGATGCCCGGCTGGCTGCACCAGGGGCTGGGCGCCCATGTCACGGTCGACGGCCGGGCGCGCCGGATGCGCGATCCGCACGCCTACACCGAGCTGCTGTGCGGGCTCCACCCGGTGGGTCCCCCGAGGCTCTGCGCCGACCGCCTGGCGGCCACGGCGGAGAGCACCGGGGTCAGCCGGTTCGCCCTGATGGCCGAGGGCACGGGTGACCTCGCCGCGACCGAGGAGAATCTGCGCCGGCTGGGCGGTGAGGTGCTGCCGATGCTGCGCTGAGGCAGCGGCGGCCCGCCGGTTGCGTGCATCGCGCAGGCGCCGGCAGCCGGGTGCTGCCGCTCCTGCCCGATGCACCTCCCCGGTACGCGGAGCGGTGCCGCCGCCGTCAGCAGTCCCGGAGGGTGGGCGACTGGTTGAGGAGCTGCCCGCGTACGGAGGTGAACCGGGCCAGTCGCTCGTCCACCGACGGGTCGACCGGGAAGACCGCCACGCGGTGACAGTTCTGGAACGCCAGCCGCACGCCGAAGTGCCGCTGCAGCGCGCCGCGTATCGCGTCGCTCGCCAGCGCCCGGAGGAGCTGGCCGCGCGCCTGCTCGTCCGGCGGGGGCACCTGGTTGTCGGCGAACTCGCCGCCGTCCACCTTGAGCTGGGCCACCAGAGAGCTGATCAGCTCCCAGGCGTAAGGCAGGGAGGTCCGGACGCAGTCGACGAATTCCGCTTCGTCGACCTCGCCTCGCTCGGCCTTCTCGAGCAGGGCCGGTGAGACGTCGAGCGACATGGGGTTCTCCTCTCGCGACCCCGGTTCCCGGGGTCTTACGGGCAGGGACGGGAGTTCGCGACGCAGCGTGCCCATTCGGCGACTTCCCGCGTCAAAGGTATGTCCAGCACCGCGCCGGCACCAGGAGAACGGGCACACAACCGGCCACCACCGAAGGGGCCCATCCAGGGCGAATCGCGTGGACCCGGCCCGGTCGAGTAGCGTGGCCGACCATGCGTCTCGTCATTGCCCGCTGCTCCGTCGACTACGCGGGCCGGCTCACCGCCCACCTCCCCTCGGCACCCCGGCTGATCCTTGTGAAGGCCGATGGAAGTGTGTCGATCCACGCGGACGACCGGGCCTACAAACCCCTCAACTGGATGTCCCCGCCGTGCACCCTCAAAGAGGGCGACGACCAGGTGTGGACCGTGGTGAACAAGGCGGGCGAGAAGCTCATCATCACCATGGAGGAGGTGCTGCACGACTCCTCGCACGAACTCGGCGTCGACCCCGGTCTGATCAAGGACGGCGTGGAGGCGCACCTCCAGGAACTGCTCGCGGACCGGATCGAAACCCTCGGTGAGGGCTATTCGCTGATTCGGCGTGAATACCCCACAGCCATCGGACCGGTCGACATTCTGTGCCGGGACGCGGACGGCACCACGGTGGCCGTGGAGATCAAGCGGCGTGGTGAGATCGACGGGGTGGAGCAGCTCACCCGCTATCTCGAACTCCTCAACCGCGACCCGCATCTGGCCCCGGTGAAGGGCGTCTTCGCCGCGCAGGAGATCAAGCCGCAGGCGCGGGTGCTGGCCGCCGACCGCGGCATCGGCTGTGTGGTGCTCGACTACGACGGGATGCGCGGCATCGAGGACGACAAGCTCCGGCTCTTCTGAGCCTTCGGCCCGGCCGGGACCCCCGAGCCGGGCCCTCCCGGCGGGACGGTCGGCCGTTCGCGCGTACCGCCGGTGCCCCGGGCCCTCGCCCGCGGCGCCGTGCGCGACAGGCCCGCCGCGCACGGCCCCGGTCAGGCGACCGGGGCCGTTTCCGTGCCTCCGCTCGCCGTTTGCGTGGCTCCGTCTGCCGTTCCCGTGTCTCCGCCTGCCGATTGCGCCGCCACGCCGGACGGCTCCGGGGCGCTGCCGGTCACCGACTGCGTGCCGTCGGGGGTACCGGAGGCGGAACCTCCGGCGGTGTTCGACGTGGTGCCGCTCGGCGTGGCCGACGGGGTCCCCGACGGCGCCGGGGAGGACGGCGGACGCGAGGTGGACGGGGAGGACGGCGGCCGGGACGAGGACGGCGGCCGGCTGGAGGAGGGCGGCCTCGTCGGCTCGTCCGGATCCCCGCTCGACGCCGACGGGCCGGGCGAACCGCTCGTCGACGGCGTGCCGCTCGGGGTCCCGCCGGTGCTCGGTGAACCGTCCGTCGTGGCCGGGGCGGCGTCCTCCACCGGGGTGCGGGGACGGCTCGTGGACCCCTGGGTGGGCGGCTCGTCGGCGATCAGCCCGTTGCGGCCGTCGTCGGTGTCGGCGGACTGTTCGGTCCGCACCCGGTCCGGCTGCCGGTCGTCGCCGCCGGAGGCGAAGCCCAGGGTCACCACGGTGCCGAGCACGGCCGCGAGCAGCGCGCCCGCACCGGCCGCGACGACATTGCGCCGCGCGCCGCTGAGGACCGTGTGCCGCCAGCCGGTCCGCTTCCCCGTGGCCGGCTTCCCGGCAGCGCCACGCTTCCCGGCTCCGGCCGCCGGGGAAGCGACCGCGCTCCCGGCGCCGCCGGCCTCCGCGGCGGCGGAACCGCTGGAGAGCCGGGCCGGGACGGTGCGGGCCGCTTCCTCCGGTGACTTCCGGGCAAGCGCCGCGGTCACCCGCGCCGTCCGGGAGACCGGTGTCTCCACGATCTCCTCGGCCGCTGCCGGGCCGCCGGTGCCGGGCACGAACCCGGCGGCCTGGTCGGCGACGAGGGCCAGGGCCCGCCGTCCGGCCACCGCGCCGCGGCGGTCGGCCAGGGCGCCGCGCAGCGCGATGGACGCCTCCAGCTCGGCGCGCGCCCGGTCCAGCCGGCCGGTGCACAGCGCGAGCACCCCCAACTCGTGGTGGAAGTACGCCTCCTCGGCGACCTCGCCGGAGAGCCGGGCCGCCTCCTGCCCGTGCCGCAGGGTGCGCTCCCAGGCGCCCCAGTGTCCGGAAGCGGCGAACGCGGGGGCCGCGGTGCGGGCCAGCAGCACGGCGGCGCTGGGGTGCCCGGCCTCCTCGCTGCCGACGAGGACGGCCATCGCGGCGAGGATCGCGTCCGCCTCGGCAGCGACCCGCTCCGGCGTGACGGAGGGGTGCCCGGTCCACCAGGCGTAGTGCTGGGCGGCGCTGTGGGCGTGGCCGGGCGTGTCCTCGGCGTAGCCGGAGTCCGCCAGCCGGTCCGCGACGCCGGAGGCGAGGCGGTAGTGGGCTCCCACCGGGGTGAGCAGTCCGCAGGCCAGCAGTTCGCCGACGGCGGCGTCGGCCCGGGTGTCGCCGACGAGGGCGGGCAGGTGGGCCTGGTGGGGGCATTCGCCGGCGAGGGCGACCGCGAAGCGCAGGGTGTCGCGGGCCGCCTCGCTCAGCCGGGAGGCGAGCAGCGCGGCGGGCGCCGCGGCCTCGGGCAGGGTCGGCAGCGGGGTGTCCGGCTCGTCGCCGGAGGACTCCTCGGCCGCGTCCGCCGTCCCCTCGGCACCGCCGGCGCCGTCCTCGTCGGCGAGCGGGCCGTCACGTTCCGCGCGCCGGGCGTCGTGCTGCCGGAGCAGCGCACCGGCCTGGACGAAGCGCAGCGGCAGCCCCTCGGACTCGAACCAGAGGTCCGCCGCCCAGGCGGCCTCGTCCTCGGAGAGCGGGCGCTGCGCGGCCCCCTCCAGCAGCTCCAGGCAGGCGGCGCGGCTGAGTCCGCCGAGGAACACCTCCTCGAGGTGCGAGTCCGTGGCGGGCGCCGCCACATCGGGCGTGGCGGAGAGGAGGAACGCGCACTCGGGCGTGGCCGCGAGGAGTTCGTCCAGGCCACCGCCCCCGAATTCGAGGTCGTCCAGGACCACGACGGCGCCGATCCCCTGCACCGTCGCGAGCAGTTCGTCCCGTCCGGGCCGGTACCGGGGGGCGTGGTGGACGGTCGCGCAGAGCTCGTGGAGCAGTTCGGTGGGGGTCCGGCGGTAGCCGGAGAGCCGGACCACCCCGTCGGGGGCGAGGTCGGCGCAGTCGGCGGCGACGGCGTCGAGGAGGGCGCTGCGGCCGGAGCCCGACGGGCCGGTGACGCGTACGGAGCGCCCGCGGGAGAGCAGCCGCACCAGCCGTTCGCGCTCCTCGGCCCGCTCCAGCAGCGGCAGCGCGGGCGCGGCCGGGCCGGGCGGAACGGGCGGCATGGCGGCCCGGCGCAGCGCGTCGCGGTCCTCGCCGCTGGTGCGCCCGGGGCGGCCGGAGCCGTCCGCCTCGGCGTCCTCGGTGCGGTGGCCGGGCGGGCGGCGCTCGATCTCGCTGCCGTCGACCGGATTGACCGTCACCAGGTACGCGCCCGCCTCGAGCTGGACGGTGCGGACGGTGCCGGTGCCCTTGCCGCCGTCCCGCTCACCGGGCGCGAAGGCGGGGGGCACCGCCCCGCGCGGCGGCCGGGGCGACGTGCCGCCGGGCCGCGCGGATGCGTGCTGCTCGCGGCCCTGAGGCTCATGCCCCTGGAACTCACGGCCTGGGAACTCGTGGCCTGGAAACTCATGGTCCGGGAACTCATGGCCCCGGAGCTCGCGGTCGTGGCCGTGCTCCTCCGGCTCCCGGTCGTTCGGGTCCATCGCTCAAAGCCCCCCAGATCCGGGTCGCGTGCCGTTGTGCTCCCGGCCTGTCCGCACGCACGCCGCCCGCTTCCGGTCCGGTGGTCCGCCGCGGCCTCCCGAACACGACGGGAGCCGAACGCCGGACCATCGCACAGTATCCAGCAAGAGGAGCGTGACCAGGCGGTGCAGTAGGTCACATGTTGGTGAGGATGGCGCCCGGAGTGCCGCCCCGACGGGCCGGGCGGGTCAGACCCGGGGCAGCGACTCGGCTTCGATACCGCCCTCGATGGAGAGGATGCGGTGCAGCCGGGTGGCGACCAGGAGGCGCTGCATCTGGGGCGGTACGCCGCGCAGCACGAGCCGGCGGCCCGCCCGGCCGGCCCGGCGGTGCGCCCCCATGATGACTCCGAGACCGGTGGCGTCCCAGGAGTCCAGTTCGGTCAGGTCGAGTACCAGATCGCCCCGGCCGGTGTCGACGGCGGTGTGCAGGGCCGTCCGGGCGTCCGCCGCGCTGCGGACGTCGAGGCGGCCCCCGACGACCAGCTCGGCGTGGTCGCCCCTGATATGCATATGCGCTCCCCGAATGTGGTGCGTGCGTGGTCAAAGGTCTACAGAACTGACTGCCTCTCGGACGGCAAAGTTGCCGCCTGTAAGCGAACCGATACAGATTTCACCCTCAGGGGTGACCCCTGAGGGTGACGGCGCCTCAGTAGGTGTAGAAGCCCTGTCCGCTCTTCCGGCCGATGTCACCGGCGTCGACCATCCGACGCATGCTCTCCGGCGGGGCGAACTTCTCGTCCTGCGTCTCGGTGTAGATGTTGCCGGTGGCGTGCAGCAGGATGTCCACGCCGGTCAGGTCGGTGGTGGCGAGCGGGCCCATGGCGTGGCCGAAGCCCAGCTTGCAGGCGATGTCGATGTCCTCGGCCGAGGCGACACCGGACTCGTGCAGCTTGGCGGCCTCGACGACGAGCGCCGAGATGAGGCGGGTGGTGACGAAGCCGGCGACGTCGCGGTTGACGACGATGCAGGTCTTGCCCACGCTCTCGGCGAACTCCCGGGTGGTGGCAAGGGTTTCGTCGCTGGTCTTGTAGCCGCGCACCAGCTCGCACAGTTGCATCATCGGGACCGGCGAGAAGAAGTGGGCGCCGACGACCTTCTCGGGACGGTTCGTCACGGCCGCGATCTTGGTGATCGGGATGGCGGAGGTGTTGGACGCGAGCACCGCGTCCTCCTTCACCAGGCCGTCGAGAGCGCGGAAGATCTCCTGCTTGACCTCGATCTTCTCGAACACCGCCTCCACGACGACGTCCGCGTCGGCGACCGCGTCGAGGTCGGTGCTGGTGGTGATCCGGCCCAGCGCGGCCTCAGCTGCCTCGGCGTCGAGCTTCCCCTTGGAGACGAACTTGTCGTACGAAGCCTTGATGCCGTCGGTGCCCCGGGTCAGCGCCTCGTCGGTGACGTCGCGCAGCACGACGTCCCACCCCGCCTGCGCCGAGACCTGCGCGATACCGGACCCCATGAGTCCGGCTCCGATGACGGCGAGCTTCCTGGCCACTGCTGCTCCCTATGCCGTGACGACCCGGGGGCGTCCCCCGGTAACCCTGAACAATGCGACTCTCCGGCGGACCTTAGCGTCCGTGAGGGCCCGGATGGCGGGGAAGAGATGCGCGTCACGTCTCACATGACGGACATCACACGGACGCGACTCATTCGGCTGACCGGACTGCGTAGTTGAGCACGTTTTCACTCAGCAGCCCCTCGATGGCGTCGAGCCGGTCGAGCACCGCACGCGACGCCTCGGCGGGCCCCGTGCCGGACGTCATCGCCCGCCGCACGCCGCGCATCACGGTGTGCCGCAGCCGGCCGGGAGCGCGTGCACGGCACCGCGGGTCAGGCGGGAATGCGACGACAGGGCCTACGCTCGACCCATGGTCAATCTGACGCGCATCTACACCCGGACCGGCGACGACGGCACCACCGCCCTCGGCGACATGAGCCGCACCGCGAAGACCGATGCGCGGATCGCCGCGTACGCCGACGCGAACGAGGCCAACGCGGCGATCGGTGTGGCCATCGCCCTCGGGCAGCTGCCCGAGGAGATCGTGACGGTCCTCGTCCGGGTGCAGAACGACCTGTTCGACGTGGGCGCCGACCTCGCCACCCCGGTGGTCGAGAACCCCCAGTACCCGCCCCTGCGCGTGGAACAGACCTACGTCGACAAGCTGGAGGCGGACTGCGACCGCTTCCTGGAGGGCGTCGAGAAGCTCCGCAGCTTCATCCTCCCGGGCGGCACCCCGGGCGCCGCGCTGCTGCACCAGGCCTGCACGGTGGTACGGCGCGCCGAACGGTCCACCTGGGCGGCCCTGGAGCAGCACGCCGACCTCATGAACCCGCTCACCGCGACCTACCTCAACCGCCTCTCCGACCTGCTGTTCATCCTGGCCCGCACGGCGAACAAGGAGA
This sequence comes from Streptomyces sp. bgisy100, assembly GCF_057709105.1. NCBI lineage: Bacteria > Bacillati > Actinomycetota > Actinomycetes > Kitasatosporales > Streptomycetaceae > Streptomyces > Streptomyces sp. bgisy100. The sequence goes on along the minus strand of NZ_JBYITE010000018.1, from coordinate 80,667 downwards.
TCGGCGACGTGCTGTGGGTGCCGGGCGAGAACCGCTGAGGGCGGGCCGGCCGCAACCCGGCCCCGGGACGTTCGGGAGCCGGGCGTTCGGGGGCCGGGGCTTTCGGGGGCCGGGGCTTTCGGGGGCCGGGGCATTCGGAGCCCGGGGCGTCCCGGAGGGCCGGTGACGGGCTCAGCCCCCGTCCTCGGCTTCCGTCGGCACCGGCAGCCGTCCGCCTCGGCTCTCGGCGACCCGCAGCGCGTCCCGGAGGGACTCGGCCAGCCGCGCGGTGGTGAAGCGCAGCTCCCGGACGCCGGCCCGGGGATCGGAGAGCACGGCCTCGGCCCCACCGAGCACCTGAGCCCCGGAGGACAGCTGCGCGGCTTCCACATCGTCCGCGAGCCGGGACAGCGTGCTGCGCGGGTCGTCGGTGCTCAGATAGCAGGGCCTGCCGTCGGGGCTCGTCCACGGCAGGAGCCGGAACCGGGACTCCGGGGTGGGCAGCGAAGCCGACGGGAGCAGCGATTCCCCGGGGGACGTCAACCGGCGCACGGACCCACCGCCTTCCCGCAACGGCACACACCGCCGTGGGCGGAGTGCTTCGGTGGCGTCGGCCGTGGCCGCCGCCCGCGCCCTTGCGGGCACCGGCTCCCGATGCGTTGATTCATGTCGACTGCTCTCCTCGGGTCGGCCGCTCCCCCTGGCACGCGGCGCCGGGGGTCCGTCACGCCTACGGGTCCTCCCGCTCCGTTCCGCTGTCGGGCGACCACGCGGCGACTACTTTGAGTGTTGCAACGAACGCGTTGTGCCATCCGGCCCGAGTGGGCGGCGACCGTCCCTCTGTCGGCCGCGGGACGGCAGGCACCGTCCCGAACTCGCACGTGGGACGAGAGGTTTCGAACGTGAAGTTCCAGTCGCAGTCACTGACCCCCGACCGCTCCGCACGGCACTTCTACGGCGCGGAGATGCGCCGGCACCGCGAGGCGGCGCAGCTCTCGCTGGTGCAACTGGCCAAGATCGTGAACTCCAGCAAGAGCGGCCTGGCACGCGTCGAGACCGCCGAACTGATGCCCCCGCCGGAGCTGTCGCGGGCGCTGGACGCGGCATTCGGAACCGACGGCCTCTTCGCCCGGCTGTACGACCTGGCGAAGCGGGAGGCGCATCCGGATCAGTACCGGCGGTACATGGACTTCGAGGCCAGGGCCACGGACATCGAGCAGTACGGGGCGCAGGTTCTTCCGGGTCTCCTGCAGACTCCCGGCTATGCCCGCGCGTTCCTCGGCTGCCAGCCCGACCTGACTCCGGAACAGTTGGAGGAACGGGTCGCGGCCCGGATGGCTCGGCAGGAGCGTCTGAGGTCCGAGTCACCTCCGTGCCGCTGGGCAGTACTCGATGAATCCGTACTCCGACGCAGAGTCGGCGACCGGAATTGCATGCTCGAGCAACTGGCCTCCCTACTCGAACAAGTGGATACTCCGGTCAGCAGGGTGCAGGTCATGCCCTTCGATGCCGGAGAACACCCTTTGCTCGGCGGCTCGTTGACCGTACTCACCCTGGCGGACGGCCCCGCCGTGGCGTACGAGGAGGGCATCGAGGCCGGTCACCTCTACGAAGATCCAGAAGCAGTGAAGAAGCGCCGACGCCGATACGATGTGCTGCGCGCGAACGCCCTCTCGCTGGCAGAGTCGGCGGCGTTGATTCGATCGGCGATGGAGGAGTACCAGCCATGCGAAACACCCTCGACCTGAGCACCGCTAACTGGCGCAAGAGCAGCTACAGCAACTCCAACGGCGGCGAGTGCGTCGAGGTCGCCGACGGACTCCCCGGCATCGTCCCCGTCCGCGACAGCAAGGACCCCCACGGCCCCGCCCTCGTCTTCTCCCCCGCCTCCTGGACGTCGTTCATCGACGCCGTCAAGGAGGAGGCTTTCCCCTTCGCCTGACCGCGAGGCGAGCCGGATGATCACGATGGAGGACTACCAGCCATGCGCAGCACCCTCGACCTGAGCACCGCCCACTGGCGCAAGAGCAGCCACAGCAACACCAACGGCGGCGACTGCATCGAGGTCGCCGACGGCCTCCCCGGCATCGTCCCCGTCCGCGACAGCAAGGACCCCCACGGCCCCGCCCTCGTCTTCCCGGCCGCCTCCTGGACGTCGTTCATCGACGCCGTGCGGGACGGCTCGCTGTCCGGCTGACGCCTTCTGGGCGTGCGTACCAACGACAACGGCTCCCCGCCCCGTTCCCGGGCGGGGAGCCGTTGTCGTCCCCTGCGCATCGGAAGTCGCCGCCGCTCCGTCCGGCGCGTCACCGGCCCGAACTCAGCTCCTTCTCGCGGCTGTCCGCGGCAGCCTCACCCGCGCCGCCCGGGTCCTTCTTCGGCAAGAGCGTGTAGCTGCCGGCGATGAGCAGGTTGATACCGATCAGCCAGCCCATCCTGGTCTGCCACGCCCGCAGCGACTCGGTGTTCCCGTCGTCGCCCACGTAGAGCGCCGCGCACTGGAGGAGGCCGATGGCGACGACCCCGGCGAGGATCCAGCGGCCGGCGGTCTTCCACTCGTGCACCGTGCGCGCCATCCCGTACTTCGGCGGCTTGGCCGGCTTCGGCGCGCCCGAGAAGCGGTGCGCGAAGTGCCCGTCCGCCCACTTGATCAAGTGGTGGCCCATGGCGACGGTGAAGCCGATGTAGACGGCCGCCAGACCGTGCTTCCAGTCCGGCTCCGCGCCGTTCTTCAGGTCGATCGCGGTGACCACCAGCAGCACCAGTTCGAGCAGCGGCTCGCACAGCAGCACCGCCGCTCCGGTCCGGGGCATCTTGGCGAGATAGCGCAGGCTCAGGCCTCCGGCCAGCAGCAGCCAGAAGCCGACCTCACAGGCGATGATCAGCGTGACGATCACGACGGGGACCTCCTCGCGGGTTCCCCTCCAGCTTCGCCGCGGTCCGGGCCCCGTTCGTCGTCGCCAGTGACGAACCGCCACTGCATCCTTCGATGTACCGGGTCTCACTCCCTGCGTGGAGGCGCCGGGCCCCGCCCGGCGTGTTGGATGGCGGAGTGACCCTTTCCTTCGCCCGCCCGCACCGGGACGACGTGCTGCTCGCCGTCGGCGGGCTGCTCACCGGTGTGCTGCTGTGGTCGCTCGGGCTGCACAGCTGGGGAGGGCGCTCGCTCCTGCCGGTCTGGACCGCACTGATCCCGATCGCGGTGACCGCCGCCACCGAGCTGTTCCGCCGGTCCGCGCCACCGGTCGCCCTGCTGGTCGCCACCGCCGCGATGATCGGCGACCAGTTCACGACCGGCAGTCTGGCGACGACGATGATGTTCACCGACGTCATGTACGCCGCCGTGGTCTACGGGACACCCGCGTCCGCCCGCCGCATCCCGGTGATCACCGGCTTCATCACCGTCGCCACGACCCTGGTGGCGCTGGTCTGGATCCGGCAGCCGGAGGCCCTGCTCATCGGCGTGGTGACCGGTCTGGTCACCTTCGGCCCCGCCTCGACCGGCGCCTCCGTCCGCAATCACCGCGAGGTCGCGGAGGCCGCACGGCTGCGTGCCGAGCAGACCGCGCTGCTCGCCGAGATGGACCGCCGGGAGGCCGTGACCGCCGAGCGCTCCCGGATGGCCCGTGAACTGCACGACCTGGTCGCCAATCACCTCTCCGCCATCGCCATCCACTCCACCGCCGCGCTGTCCATCGGCGAGCCGAAGGCGGCGAACGAGGCGCTCACCGTGATCCGGGAGAACAGCGTCCAGGGACTGGCCGAAATGCGCCGCCTCATCGGGCTGCTCCGCGACCCGGATGCCGCGGAGGCCCCCACCGCCGCCCCCACACTCGACGGCCTCGAAGCCCTGCTGGACCAGGCGCGGACGAACGGCACCGGCAGCGGACTGACCTTCGCGCTGGACGACGGCCGCGCCCCCGGCCAGGCCCTTCCGGCCCCCGTCGAGCTGGCCGCCTACCGGATCGTGCAGGAGTCCCTGACCAACGCGCTCAAACACGCCTCCCCCGGCGAGGTGGCCGTCCGGATCGCTCGGGAGCCCGGCAAGCCGCTGACGGTCCTGGTCACCAGCGAGGCCGGGGACCGTTCCGGACCGCGGGCACCCGGCTCCGGCTCCGGGCTCGTCGGCATGGAGGAACGGGTGGCGCTGCTCGGCGGAACGTTCGCAGCCGGCCCCGCCCCGGCCGCCGGCCACCGGAAGATCTGGCAGGTCCGCGCGGAACTGCCCGTCGACGAAGGAGTCCCCGTCCCTTGACCATCCGTGTGCTCGTGGCCGATGACCAGTCCGCCGTACGGGCGGGTCTGGTGCTGATCCTGCGCTCCGCCGACGGCATCGAGGTGGTGGGTGAGGCGGCGGACGGCGAGGAGGCCGTCCGGCTCACCCGCGAGCTCCGCCCCGATCTGGTCCTGATGGATGTCCAGATGCCCCGGCTCGACGGGGTCTCCGCCACCCGGCGGATCGTCGCCGAGCAGCTGGCCGACGTCCTGGTGCTCACCACCTTCGACCTGGACGAATACGTCTTCGGCGCGCTCCGCGCGGGCGCCGCCGGGTTCCTGCTCAAGGACAGCGACGCGGCCGGGCTGATCGAGGGCGTCCGCACCGTGGCCCGCGGCGACGGCCTGATCGCTCCGGCGGTGACCCGCAGGCTGATCACGGAGTTCGCCGCACCCCGCCCGGCACCCGCGCCGACCGCGGATGCCCCCGATCCGGCCGTTCTCGACGCACTGACCCGCCGGGAGCGGGAAGTGCTGGTGTGCATCGGCGAGGGCCTGTCGAACGCGGAGATCGCCGTCCGGCTGACCATGGCCGAGGCGACGGTGAAGACCCATGTGAGCCGGCTGCTCGCCAAGCTGGAGCTGCGCAGCCGCGTGCAGGCGGCCGTCCTGGCCCGGGAGTTGGGCGTGGGCCGCTAAGGGGTGTCCGACGGGGCGGGTGACCGGCCGGGCAGGTCCCGTGCCCTGTCGGTCCGCTGCGCGATCCAGCCCGTCATCGCCCGTACGCCGATCCCGATGGCTCGCTCGTCCGGGGCGAACTCGGGGTAGTGCGGATAGCCGGTCGTGATGGATGCGCCGGGGGCACGGACGCCGAGGAAGGTGAACGTGCCGGGGACACGGTCCAGGTAGAGGGCGAAGTCCTCGCCGCTGAAGGGAGGGAACGCGGCATGGAGCACGGTGACCACGTCCCGGCCCAGTGTGCGGCGCAGACGGCGGGCGAGCATGCGGGCGTCGCGTTCCGGGCAGACCATGGCGGGGAACGGCTCGCTGGGGAAGCGCACCCCGGCCCCCGCGTACGACGCGGCCAGCCGGCGGATGTCCTCGCGTACCTCCGTGTAACGCTCCTGCGGCCAGCAACGGTAGGACACGCTCACCTTGGCGCCCTGTGCTCCGGCCCGCACGGCCACGAACCGGGCCAGCGGCCCCGTCGGGAGTCTGGGCGTCGGCGACGATCCGCTCGATGTCCGCGGGGGTCTGCGGGAGTGCCACCGTGGCGAGCGTGCCGATCTCGGCGGCCAGGCGCCGCGCGGCATCGTGCGCGTCCGGCCCGGGGAGGGTCACCTCCGCGTTGTCCTGGCCCGGCATCCCGTGGCCCGGGGTCACGGCGAACCGGCCGACGGGGAAGGGTCCGCAGTGCAGCGCGTGGATCTCCTCGACGCCGGTGCGCTCCAGGACGCCTGCGTCGATCACCGCGCGGGCCCCGGACAACGTCTCCTCGGCCGGCTGGAAGAGGAACACCACCGTTCCGCTCAGTCGCTGCCGCAGCCGCGCCAGGACCTGTGCGACGCCGATGGACACCGTGGTGTGGATGTCGTGCCCGCAGAGGTGGGCCGGCGCCGGGCCGCCCCCGACGATGTCCTCGGCCGGCACCGCGTCCATGTCCGCCCGGTACGCGACCGTCCGCCCCGGACGCGAGCCGCGCAGGACGCCGACGACGCCGTGGCCGCCCACCCCGGTGGTGACGGCCAGCCCGGCCGCTCGCAGCTCTCGGGCCACCACACCGGCGGTACGGCGTTCCCGCCCCGGCGTCTCGGGGTGCCGGTGGATGTCCCGCCGCAGCTCGATCAACCCGCGTTCCAGGCGCGCCACCTCGGCGTCCACCGCGCCTTGTGCCACCGGCCCACTCCACCCGCCGGCGACCGCCCTCCCCGCGGATCCCCACACCATGGCCGCACCGGCTGCCGCCGTTCCGGCCAGCAGCGCACGGCGCTCCAAAGCGTGCTCCGTGGGACGCTTCATGGTTCCCCCTCCGTGATCCGTCACGTGGTCTTCCGGAGCGTCCGCCAGACAAGCCGGATCCCTCCCGGCACTGTGTGTCGTGCCGTCGCCGCCCGGCGAACGGAAGACCTGATTGGTAAACGATCACTCCACGCGGATGGCATTGCCCATCCGGCGAGCCACCACGTGGGGGTGGGGGTAACCCGACCATGGGACGCAGACCCGTCGGGCGGCCCGTCGGACACGCTCCGGGGCGCGTGCGGCCGTTGGGGCGAGTCCGCCGGAGCGGCACGTGGTGATGCCGCCGAGACGCGGTGGGCGGACGGCTGTCGGCCGGGGCCGCTCGGCCCGGACCGCGGCTATGACGCCCCCGCGAGCCCGGCGGGGCTCCGAGCGGGAGGCGCCTGCCCGGGGCGGGCGGGGATCAGAAGAGGCCGGCCGGGACAGGAGCCGGTCCGAGGAGCCCCGGGGGCTCGGGGCCGGGGAGGAGCCTTGGGGCCCAGAAAAGAAGAATCAGGCCACGTTCACACGCTGGCCCGGAGGTGCCGCTTCCAGCCAGGCCAGGAAGCCGGTGAGGGCGTCCTCGCTCATGGCGAGTTCCAGATGGGTGCCGCGGTGCAGACAGCGGAGCACGATGGCGTCGGACAGCAGCGCCAGCTCCTCCTCGCCCTGCGGAGTCCGGCGCGAGAGAACCTCGATCGCGGAGCGCTCCAGCACCCGGCGCGGGCGGAGCGCGTAGGAGAAGACCCGGAACCACTCCACCCGGTCGCCGTTGTAGCGCGCCACCCCGTACACCCAGCCCCGGCCGCTGGGCTCAGGCCCGGACAGGCCGGCCTCGGCCTCGTCGGTGCTCCCGGCAACGTTCCAGCGCAAGCTGCAGTCGAACGTCCCGCCCGACCGCTGGATCAGTCTCCGGCGCAGGCCGAAGACGAACAGCCCCAGCAGTACGAGCGCGATGCCCACACTGCTCAGCAGCAGTGCGAGGAACATCTGCACCGACCTCCTCGCCTCATCTCGCCGGGCCAGTATGACCTCGGGATCCACCTCAGCCGCGGACCGTCCTGGAGGAGTCCAGGCCGGTCCGCGGCTGAGGAAGCACCCCCGGACCGGGTCCGGGGGAGGGTGTCGTGTCGCCGGGCGTCAGCGGCTGCCCGTCGCCGCGACCAGCCGGATCTCGGCGCGCCGCTCGGCGGCGGCGTCCGTGTCCGACTTCGCTCGCTCCAGGGCGCGCTCCGCACGGGCGACGTCGATCTCGTCCGCCAGCTCGGCGATCTCCGCCAGCAGGGAAAGCTTGTTGTCGGCGAACGAGATGAATCCGCCGTGCACCGCCGCGACGACAGTACCGCCGCCACTCGTACGGATGGTCACCGGGCCGGACTCCAGCACACCGAGCAGCGGCTGGTGGCCGGGCATGACGCCGATGTCACCCGATGTGGTACGTGCGACGACCAGGGTGGCCTCGCCGGACCAGACACTGCGGTCCGCGGCGACCAGCTCGACGTGCAGCTCAGCAGCCAACGTGGCTCCTCGGGTCTCCGCCTGCCGTGGCAGGCGTCCAGTAAAGGACTGGGGTGTCAAGAGTAACGGGCGCGGATGTCAGGGGCGGGGCGGGCCCGCCCCTGACACCGTTCGAGCACGAGGCTCAGGAGACGCCGAGCTCCTTGGCGTTCTTCTTGAGGTCGTCGAGACCACCGCACATGAAGAAGGCCTGCTCCGGGAAGTGGTCGAACTCGCCGTCCGCGATCGAGTTGAACGCGGCGATCGACTCGTCGAGCGGCACGTCCGAACCGTCCACACCGGTGAACTGCTTCGCCGCGTGGGTGTTCTGCGACAGGAACCGCTCGATACGACGGGCGCGGTGGACGACCAGCTTGTCCTCCTCGCCCAGCTCGTCGATACCGAGAATCGCGATGATGTCCTGGAGGTCCTTGTACTTCTGCAGGATCCCGATGACGCGCGAGGCGCAGTCGTAGTGCTCCTGCGCGATGTAGCGCGGGTCCAGGATGCGGGACGTCGAGTCCAGCGGGTCCACCGCCGGGTAGATGCCCTTCTCCGAGATCGGCCGGGAGAGCACCGTCGTCGCGTCGAGGTGCGCGAAGGTGGTCGCCGGGGCCGGGTCGGTCAGGTCGTCCGCCGGCACGTAGATCGCCTGCATCGAGGTGATCGAGTGACCACGGGTCGAGGTGATGCGCTCCTGCAGGAGGCCCATCTCGTCCGCGAGGTTCGGCTGGTAGCCCACCGCGGACGGCATGCGGCCGAGCAGGGTGGACACCTCGGAACCGGCCTGGGTGAAGCGGAAGATGTTGTCGATGAAGAACAGCACGTCCTGCTTCTGCACATCGCGGAAGTACTCCGCCATGGTCAGACCGGCCAGCGCGACGCGGAGACGGGTGCCCGGGGGCTCGTCCATCTGGCCGAAGACCAGCGCGGTCTTGTCCAGAACGCCGGACTCCTCCATCTCACCGATGAGGTCGTTGCCCTCACGGGTGCGCTCACCGACACCGGCGAACACGGAGACACCCTCGTGCAGCTTGGCCACACGCATGATCATTTCCTGGATGAGGACCGTCTTGCCGACGCCCGCACCACCGAACAGACCGATCTTGCCGCCCTTGACGTACGGGGTCAGCAGGTCGACGACCTTCAGGCCGGTCTCGAACATCTCGGTCTTGGACTCGAGCTGGTCGAACGCCGGAGCCTTGCGGTGGATCGCCCACCGCTCGGACTCGTTGCCGTTCTCCTCGGGAACGTTCAGCACCTCACCGAGGGTGTTGAACACCTTGCCCTTGGTGAAGTCGCCGACCGGGACGGTGATGCCGTCGCCGGTGTCGGTCACCGAGGCCTGGCGGACCAGACCGTCGGTGGGCTGCATGGAGATTGCGCGGACCACGCCCTCACCGAGGTGCTGCGCAACCTCGAGGGTCAGGGTCTTGAGCTTGCCGTCCTCGGCCGGGTCGGCGACCTCGACGGTCAGTGCGTTGTAGATCTCCGGCATCGCGTCGACGGGGAACTCCACGTCGACGACCGGGCCGATGACCCGCGCGACGCGGCCCGTCGCCGAGGCCGTCTCAACAGTGGTGGTCATAGTTGTCAGTCACTCCCCGCGGTCGCGTCGGCCAGGGCGCTCGCGCCACCGACGATCTCGCTGATTTCCTGGGTGATGTCGGCCTGGCGGGCCGCATTGGCAAGCCGCGTGAGCGACTTGATGAGATCTTCGGCGTTGTCGGTCGCCGATTTCATCGCACGGCGGCGGGCGGCGTGCTCGGAAGCGGCCGACTGCAGCAGAGCGTTGTAGATCCGGCTCTCGACGTACCGCGGCAGCAGGGCGTCGAGGACGTCCTCCGCCGACGGCTCGAACTCGAACAGCGGAAGGATCTCGTCCTTACCACTCTCCGGCTTCTCCTCCGTCGAGTCGAGGCTGAGCGGCAGCAGACGGTTGTCCACCGGCTGCTGCGTGATCATCGACACGAACTCGGTGAAGACGATGTGGAGCTCGTCCACGCCGCCCTCGGCCGTGTCCTCGACGAAGGACTCGATCAGCGGAGCGGCCACCTTCTTGGCGTCCGCGTACGTCGGACTGTCGGTGAAGCCCGTCCAGGAATCCGCGACCTTGCGCTCGCGGAAGCTGTAGTAGGCCACACCCTTGCGTCCGACGATGTACGGCACGACCTCCTTGCCCTCGGCGGTGAGGCGCTGGGTCAGCGCCTCGGCCGCCTTGATGGCGTTGGAGGAGTAGCCGCCGGCCAGACCGCGGTCGCTCGTGATGAGCAGGACCGCGGCGCGGACCGGGCGGTCCGCCTCGGTGGTCAGCGGGTGCTTGTCGTTGGAGCCGGTCGCCACCGCCGTCACCGCGCGCGTCAGCTCGCGGGAGTACGGAGTGGAGGCCGCCACCTGCCGCTGCGCCTTGACGATGCGGGAGGCGGCGATCATCTCCATCGCCTTGGTGATCTTCTTCGTGGCGGTGACGGACTTGATCCGGCGCTTGTAGACGCGAATCTGGGCGCCCATACTCAGCCCTCACCCAGGAGCTTGCCGTCCGCGGTCTCGAACTGCTTCTTGAAGCTCGCGATCGCGTCGGCCAGCGCCTGCAGCGTGTCGTCGGACATCTTCGCACCCTCGCGAATGCTGGTCAGCAGACCCTTGTGCTCGCGGTGCAGGTAGTCGAGGAGCTCCCGCTCGAAGCGGCGGATGTCCCCGACCGGCACGTCGTCCATCTTGCCGGTGGTGCCGGCCCAGATGGAGACGACCTGGTCCTCGGTGGAGAACGGCGCGTACTGGCCCTGCTTCAGCAGCTCGACCATGCGCTTACCGCGCTCCAGCGACGCCTTGGAGGCCGCGTCCAGGTCGGAACCGAAGGCGGCGAACGCCTCCAGCTCGCGGTACTGGGCGAGGTCCACACGGAGACGGCCGGAGACCTGCCGCATGGCCTTGTGCTGCGCGGAGCCACCGACACGGGAGACCGAGATACCCACGTTCAGCGCCGGGCGCTGGCCCGCGTTGAACAGGTCGGACTCCAGGAAGCACTGGCCGTCGGTGATGGAGATGACGTTGGTCGGAATGAACGCCGACACGTCGTTCGCCTTGGTCTCGACGATCGGCAGACCGGTCATCGAGCCCTTGCCCATCTCGTCGGAGAGCTTGGCGCAGCGCTCCAGGAGGCGGGAGTGCAGGTAGAAGACGTCACCCGGGTAGGCCTCACGCCCCGGCGGGCGGCGCAGCAGCAGGGAGACGGCGCGGTAGGCGTCGGCCTGCTTCGAGAGGTCGTCGAAGACGATCAGAACGTGCTTGCCCTGGTACATCCAGTGCTGGCCGATGGCCGAGCCGGTGTAGGGGGCGAGGTACTTGAAGCCGGCCGGGTCGGACGCCGGGGCGGCGACGATCGTCGTGTACTCGAGGGCACCGGCCTCCTCCAGCGCGCCGCGCACGGACGCGATGGTGGAGCCCTTCTGGCCGACGGCGACGTAGATGCAGCGGACCTGCTTGTCCGGGTCGCCGGAACGCCAGTTGTCGCGCTGGTTGATGATCGTGTCGATCGCCAGGGCGGTCTTGCCCGTCTGGCGGTCGCCGATGATCAGCTGACGCTGGCCGCGGCCGATCGGGGTCATGGCGTCGACGGCCTTGAGGCCGGTCTCCATCGGCTCGTGCACCGACTTACGGGCCATGACGCCCGGGGCCTGCAGTTCGAGGGCGCGGCGGCCCTCGGTCTCGATCTCGCCCTTGCCGTCGATCGCGTTGCCGAGGGGGTCGACGACGCGACCCAGGTAGCCGTCGCCGACGGCCACGGACAGGACCTCACCGGTGCGCGTGACCGGCTGGCCCTCCTCGATACCGCTGAACTCGCCGAGGACGACCGCACCGATCTCGCGCTCCTCGAGGTTGAGGGCGAGACCGAGGGTGCCGTCCTCGAACTTCAGCAGCTCGTTCGCCATGGCCGAGGGAAGGCCCTCGACCTTCGCGATGCCGTCGCCGGCAACGCTGACCGTACCGACCTCCTCGCGCGAGGCCGCGTCCGGCTTGTACGCCTGGACAAAGTTCTCCAGCGCGTCCCGGATCTCCTCCGGCCGGATCGTGAGCTCCGCCATCTGGGTTCCCTGCTCTCCTTGTTGGGCCCGAAGTGTTCTCTGGGGGGTACGGGGGTGTCACCCCCCGAGATGTCACTGCGACTACGGCCCAACTCGGGCCGCTAACAGTACGTTTTCTACAGCTGCTTTTGAGTTGGTGACCGTCAGCCGGCCATCCGCCGACTCGCCTCTTCGAGGCGGTCCGCGATGGTCCCGTTGATGACCTCGTCGCCGACACGGACCTGGATCCCGCCGAGGACCTCGGGGTCCACGTCGAGGTTCAGGTGCATCGGGCGGCCGTACAGCTTCGAGAGGGCGGCGCCGAGGCGCTGCTTCTGCCCGTCACTGAGCGGCACGGCCGTGGTGACGACCGCGACCATGCGGTCCCGGCGCTCCGCGGCCAGCTTGGAGAGGGCGTCGAGCCCTCCCTCCAGGCTACGGCCCCGCGGATGTGTCACAAGACGCACCACGAGACGCTCGGTGACCGGGTTGGCACGCCCGCCGAGCAGGGTGCGCACCAGCTCCGCCTTGGCGGACACGGTGGCGACCCGGTCGGTGAGCGCGGCCCGCAGCTCCGGCGCCGAGGCGACGATCCGGCCGAACCGGAACAGCTCGTCCTCGACGTCGTCCAGGGCGTCGCTCCGCTGGGCCGCGACGAGGTCGGCGATGTCCGCCAGCTCCTCGAGCGCGTCCACCAGCTCACGGGAGCGCGACCAGCGGGAGCGGACCATGCCGGAGACCAGGTCGACGGTCTCGCCGCCGACCTGGCTGCCCAGCAGCCGAGCGGCCAGCTCCGCCTTGGCCTCACCGGACTGCGACGGGTCGGTGAGGACCCGGCGCAGCGACACCTCGCGGTCGAGCAGCCTCGTGACGGCGGCCAGCTCCTCGGCGAGCTTCGCGGCGTCGACGGACGTGTTGTCCGTCAGCGCGTCGAGACGCTCACGTGCGGAGGCCAGTGCCTCGCGGCTCGCTCCATTCATCGGGTGGCCTCGGCCTTCTCCTCGAGCTCGTCGAGGAAGCGGTCGATCGTGCGGCTCTGCCGGGCGGAGTCCTCGAGGGACTCGCCCACGAGCTTGCCGGCCAGGTCGGTGGCGAGCTTGCCCACGTCCTGACGCAGCGCCTGAGCGGCCTGCTTCCGGTCGGCCTCGATCTGGGTGTGACCCGCAGCGATGATCTCCTCACGCTGCCGCTGGCCTTCCGCACGCATCTCAGCGATGAGCGCGGCACCCTGCTCCTGCGCCTCCTGGCGCAGACGGGCAGCCTCGTGCCGTGCCTCGGAGAGCTGAGCCTTGTACTGCTCGAGCACCTCCTGGGCCTCGGTCTGGGCTTCCTCGGCCTTGGCGATCCCGCCCTCGATGGCCTCGCGCCGCTCGTCCAGAACCTTGTTGATGTTCGGGAGGAGCTTCTTGGCGAGGAAGAAGAAGACGATCGCGAAGGCGAGGAGGCCGATGACGATCTCTGGGATCGCCGGGAGGAGGGGGTTCTGCTCCTCCTGCGCCAGGTGGACCAGAGCGCTCACATCAATGCCTTTCGTCGAATCGGGCGGGAACGTACGCCGCGATTACTTGTACGGGTAGACGAACGGCATGACCAGACCGATCAGCGCGAGCGCCTCACAGAGGACGAAGCCGAGAATCTGGTTGGCACGGATCAGACCGGCGGCCTCGGGCTGACGGGCCAGCGCCTGGGTGCCGTTACCGAAGATGATGCCGACGCCGACGCCGGGGCCGATCGCCGCGAGGCCGTAGCCGATCGAACCGAGGTTGCCCTTGATCTGGACAGCGTCTGCGGCGAGGGTCTGGAGAGCGGACATGCCGATTCTTCCTTCTCTTTCACGGACCGGTGGGGGTTGGCCACCGGACGCCTATCGGGTTTGGGAGCTGGCTGCTGATCAGTGGTGCTCGGCGAGAGCACCCTGGATGTAGTTGCAGGCCAGGAGGATGAAGACGTATGCCTGCAGCGCCTGGATGAAGAGCTCGAAGGCGGTCAGCAGGATGACCATGACGAACGAGACGCCGGCGTAGGCGATGCCGATGCCGTTGAGCATGTACCAGCTGGCAACGGTGAAGATCAGCAGCAGGACGTGACCGGCGAACATGTTCGCGAAGAGCCGCACCGCGTGGGTGAACGGCCGGATCAGCAGGTTCGAGAAGAACTCGATCACCATGACCACGGGAAGAACCGGGCCGAGCGACTTGTCGTAGCCGCCAATGTTCTTCAGACCACCGACGAAGCCGTGCCGCTTGAAGGTCAGGCTGACCCACAGCACATACACGATCGCCGCGAACGCGACCGGGAATCCGATGATCGAGGGCGCGGGGAACTGGGCGATCGGAATGATGGCCCAGAGGTTCATGATCCAGATCAGGAAGAACAGCGAGACCATGAGCGGGACGTACTTCTCGCCCTCACGCTTGCCGAGGGTCTCGTAGACCACGCTGCGCCGGACGAAGTCGAGACCGGCCTCGCCGACCATCTGCAGCTTGCCGGGGATGAGCTTCGGCTTGTTGAACGCCGCCCAGAAGAACGCGACCACGATGATCGTGCTCAACAGCGCCAGCAGCATCGGCTTGTTGAACTCGATGCCGCCTGCCTCGAACATCGGCTTGAAGACAAAGGAGTGCAGGCCAGGGGACACTTCATTGAAGCCGCACCCGTCGAAGATGTGGCAATCGGTCTCGAAGGCGAGCATCTGGTCAGCACTCACCGCGAGCTCCTTCAGCGTGGCGCATGGGTACGGCAACCTCGTTGTGTCGGCACGGCACGGAGCCGCGGGTCGGCACTGGACTGGTCTTACGAATGTGAGGGCGGCTGGTCGGCACCGGGCCGAGTGGCCTGAAAGGCATCAGCTGCATGGGCTGCCGGTTCCATCCCGTGAAAGTGGGGGACTCAGCCGCCTGCGCCCGCGATGCCGCAGTTGGCACCGGACGATAGCAGGCGCTCAGGCCCGTGTTTATTCCGGCCCTACCTGTCACGCCGTCGACCCTGTCGGCTCGGACTTCCGGCTCTCGGCGGACTCGGGCTCGACGTAGAGGATCTTGGCCTTCATGTGGGCACGCACCTGTGCTCCGACCCAGGTCAGCGTCGCGGCGATCAGCGCAATCGCGAAGGCCCGGGGATTGAACAGCGTGGTGTTCTTGAACACGGCCATGAACACGAAGAGCAGCAGAATCTGCGTCGTGTAGAGCAACAGGCCCATGGCCTGGAACAGGTGAGGGAAGGTGCGCGCGGTCCGCTGCAGAACGAGCAGTCCGATCCCCATGAACAGGGAGACCACCACCACACCGACCGCCGCGCCGATAGCTCCCTTGCCACCGGCCAGCACGAAACCGGCAACGACGGCGATCACGCCGACTGCGGCCGTGGGCACGGCAGTTCGTAGGAGCATGCGGGCGTCGTTCTCAGGCATGGCGGCAACTCCGGCGGGAGACGGGGGCACGAGTGTCGTCATGGACGAGCGTAGGGCCCGGCCGAGGGCGCACCTCACAGCAACGGACCGTTGCGGGACGGTCCTTCTGCTCTAGCACCGGGTTTAGTGAACGGTATCACAAACTATTTGATGAGGTCTTTACCTAGCCGGTGTGCTACCCGTCACACATACGAGCTAACCCGCGCACCAATGAGCTGACGCCCGTTGGAATGTCTGCTAAGGGGCAGCATGTCCGGGTTTCATCGTGTCCCTTTTGTTACCAGTTGCGGGAGCGGGCACCGATCGCTGTGGCACCGTTCACGCCCGCCGGCATCGGGGCGAGCTCCTCGGCCTCGCCCCGCTCCGCCACCCCGCCGGTGCCCGAGGCTGCCGTTCCGGAGGCCGCGGCGTCCGCCGGATCAGCGCCGGAGGCGAGTGCTCCGGGCCCCGACGCCGCCACCGTCGACTCCCCGCCGCTGCGGTAGCGCGGCGGGATGAACGCGTAGGCCCAGCGCGGGGCCTTGGGCGTGAAGCGCGGCATCAACAGCAGCACCAGCCCCAGGGCGCTCAGCGCGACGATCACCAGCAGGATCCACACGCTGGCCGAGTTGACCGAGTACGCGACCGCGCCGAAGGCGATCAGCGCCGACCAGAAGTACATGATCAGGACGGCCCTGCTGTGGGAGTGGCCGATCTCCAGCAGCCGGTGGTGCAGGTGCCCGCGGTCGGCGACGAAGGGCGACTGGCCCTTCCAGGTGCGGCGGACGATCGCCAGGACCAGGTCGGCGACGGGGACCATCAGCACCGTCAGCGGCAGCAGCAGCGGAATGTAGACCGGCACCGTGGCGTGGACCGCCGCCCGCTCCGAACCGGTGAACAGCTTCAGGGCGTCCGGGTCGACCTGGCCCGTGATGGAGATCGCGCCCGCGGCCAGCACCAGGCCGATCAGCATCGAGCCCGAGTCCCCCATGAAGATCCGCGCCGGGTGCATGTTGTGCGGCAGGAAGCCCACGCACATGCCCATCAGGATGGCCGCGAACAGGGTCGCCGGGGCGGCGGCCTCCAGGCCGTAGCCGAACCACATGCGGTACGCGTACATGAAGAACGCCGCCGCCGCGATGCAGACCATGCCCGAGGCGAGGCCGTCGAGACCGTCCACGAAGTTCACCGCGTTGATGGTGATGACCACCAGGGCGACGGTCAGCAGCGTGCCCTGCATCGGGGTGAGTGCGACCGATCCCACACCCGGCACCGGGATCCACAGGATCGTCAGACCCTGCATCACCATCACGCCGGCGGCGATCATCTGCCCGCCGAGCTTGATCAGGGCGTCGACGCCCCACTTGTCGTCCAGCACCCCGAGCAGCCAGATCAGGGCGGCGCCGGAGAGCAGCGCCCGTGGCTCGTTGGACAGTTCGAACACCTTGCGGACGTCGGCGAGGTGCGCGGCGACCAGCAGACCCGCGCACAGCCCTCCGAACATGGCGATGCCGCCGAGTCGCGGCGTCGGCTCGCGGTGCACGTCACGGGCGCGGATCTCCGGCATCGCACCGGCCGCGATGGCGAACTTGCGCACCGGACCGGTGAGAAGATAGGTGACCGCGGCCGTCACGCACAGCGTCAGCAGGTATTCACGCACGGGCTGCCCCAGGGGTTTCGCTGGCCATCTCAGCCCCTCACCCTAGCTTCTCGCGGGAGGGGTGCCGGGGTGGCCGGAACACGGCTGCACATGAGGTGGGACACCCCGGACCGGCTCCACGGTTCCACGGCCGCTCCACTACGCGGCCACGGGCGCGGGGTACGGCGGGAAGGCCGCCGCCAGCTCGGCCGCGCCCGGCCCGGCCCCCGGGTCCTCCCGCAGGGCCGCCCCGAGCAGCTTCGCGATCCGGGCCATCTCCGCCTCCCCCATCCCCTGGGTCGTCACCGCGGCGCTGCCCAGCCGGATGCCCGTCGCCGGGGCGGGCGGGGCGGCCCCGCAGGGCAGCGAGCAGGTGTCGAGCACCAGCCCCGCCGCGGCGCAGCGGCCGCGGGCGGTGCGCCCGTCCAGGCCCAGCGGTGCGACGTCCGCCGTGATCAGGTGGGTGTCGGTGCCGCCGGTGGTGATCGCCAGCCCCTCCGCCGCGAGCCCGTCGGCCAGCGCCCGCGCGTTGGCGACCACCTGGTGGGCGTAGGCCGCGAAGGCGGGGGTCGCGGCCTCGCCGAAGGCCACCGCCTTGGCGGCGACGGTGTGCATCTGGGCGCCGGCCTGGGTGAACGGGAAGACCGCCCGGTCGATCCGTTCGGCGAGCCCGGCGCCGCACAGCAGCAGACCGCCCCGGGGTCCGCGCAGCACCTTGTGCGTGGTGGCGCAGACCACATCGGCGTACGGCACCGGGCTGGGTGCCGCTCCCCCGGCGACCAGGCCGATGGGGTGCGCCGCGTCCACGATCAGCGCGGCGCCGGCCTCGTCCGCGATCTCCCGGAACGCGGCGTAGTCGGGGTGCCGCGGGTAGGAGATCGAGCCACAGACGATCGCCTTCGGCCGGTGCCGGCGGGCCAGGGAGCGGAGCGCGGCGTAGTCGATCACGCCGGCCTCCGGGTGGCCGGCCGGGTGCACCCCGTACCCGACGAAGTCGAACCACCGGCCCGAGAAGTTCGCCGGGGAGCCGTGGGTGAGGTGACCGCCCTGGGGCAGCGCCATGGCCAGCACGGTGTCGCCGGGGCGCAGCAGGGCGGCATAGGCGGCGAGCACGGCGGAGGATCCGGAGTGCGGCTGGACGTTGGCGTGCGGGGCGCCGAAGAGCGCGGTGGCCCGTTCGGCGGCGAGCCGTTCGGCGAGGTCGACCAGCTCGCACCCGCCGTGGTGGCGGGCGCCCGGATAGCCCTCGGCGTACTTGTTGGCGAGCGGGGAGCCGAGTGCCGCGAGCACCGCGGGGGAGGTGAAGTTCTCCGCCGCGATGAGCTGGAGCCCGGCCGACTGGCGTTCGAGCTCGGCGAGCAGCAGCCCGGCGAGCTCGGGGTCCTGGCGGCGCAGCGCGTCGAAATCGGGGCCCCAGTGGGTGCGTGTGGTGTCCGCGGTGCTGACCGGCATGGCTGACTCCGGGCATGGAGGGGTGGTCCGGTGCCGGGGCCGGGAGGGCTCACCGGCGCCCGTCGCGCCCGGTACGGCACCTCGCTGCGGTGCCGGAGCCGTCCGGTGGCGGGACGGCCCGCCGCCCGGGACGGCTCCCCCGCCGCCTCGGGAGACGACCCGGTCCCGGACGCCGTGAACTCTCCGGCGGACCTTCCCGGTCACAGCACTAGCCAATGTAGAACCGGAGCGCCGTCACCGCAGGTGCGCGGCGGGGAGCACCGCTCAGGGGCACACGGGGACGCGTCGGTTCCGTACGAGGACGCCGATGAGGGCCGCCGGTCGACCGCGGGCGCTCAGCGGGAAGCACCGCTCAGGGGCGCGCCGGCTCCGCAGGAGGACACCGGTGAGCCCGGTCGTCGCCGCAGGCCCTCAGCGGAGACCGCCCCTCGGAGCCGTCTCCGCCCGGGTGACGCCTCAGCCCCGCGCGGAGACGCCCGTGAGCGCCGTCACCACCGGGTCCAGTGCCTGGTTGATCTCCTCGCCGATGCTGCGGAAGAAGGTGATGGGCGCGCCGTACGGGTCGTACACCTCGTCGGCCTCGGGGCTCGGGGCCAGCAGCCAGCCCCGGAGCGCCGCCGCGGCACGGACCAGGGAGCGCGCCCGGTCCACCACCGCGCCCGCCGGTTCCGGGTCGGGCAGCGTGGCGGGGTCTATGGCGCGCACCAGCCGGGTGAACTCCTTCAGCGTGAAGGTCCGCAGCCCCGCGGAGTGGCCCATGGAGATGACCTGCGCCCGGTGGTCGCGGGTGGCCGTCAGCACCAGGTCGGCGCGGATGACGTGCTCGTCGAGGAGCTCCCGGCCGGTGAATCCGTCCGGGTCCGCGCCGAGGTCGCTGAGCACGGTGGCGGCGTGCGCCTCCATGGGAGCCCCCTCGTGCCCCCAGGTGCCCGCGCTCTCCACGATCAGGCCGCGGGTGCCGTGCGCGCCCAGGGGCTCGCCGAGGCGGTCCGCGAGGGCATGCCGCGTCAGCCGCTCGGTGATCGGCGAGCGGCAGACGTTGCCGGTGCTGACGTGGAGGATGCGGAAGGTGCCGCGCGCGGCGCCGGTGCCGTCCGCACCGGCCGCGCCACGATCCGCTATGCCACGCCCCTCAGGGAGTGTCAATTGGCCACCTCGAGGTCGGGTACGACCTCCCGGAGCTGCTCGGCGCTGATCGCGCCCGCGCGCAGCAGCACCGGCACGGTGCCGGTGACGTCGACGATCGAGGACGGCACGGCCGCCGGGGTGGTGCCCCCGTCGAGGTAGACGGAGACCGCGTCGCCCAGCATCTCCTGCGCGGCGTCGCAGTCCTGCGGGGCCGGGTGCCCGGTGAGGTTCGCGCTGGAGACCGCCATCGGGCCGAACTCGGTCAGCAGCTCGATCGCGACCGGGTGCAGCGGCATCCGCACGGCGACGGTGCCCCGGGTCTCCCCCAGGTCCCACTGGAGCGACGGCTGGTGCCGGGCGACGAGGGTGAGGGCGCCCGGCCAGAAGGCGTCGACGAGCTCCCAGGCCTGCTCGGAGAAGTCCGTGACCAGCCCGTGCAGGGTGTTCGGGGAGCCCACCAGGACCGGCGAGGGCATCTGGCGGCCGCGGCCCTTCGCGGCCAGCAGGTCGCCGACGGCCTCGGAGCTGAAGGCGTCCGCGCCGATGCCGTAGACGGTGTCGGTGGGCAGCACGACCAGCTCGCCGCGGCGGACGGCGGAGGCGGCTTCCCGCAGACCGGTTTTGCGATCGGTCGCGTCGGTGCAGTCGTAACGCCGTGCCATCTAACGGGCCTCCCTGTTCCGGGGCTCCTGCTGGGTCTGCTGTCGTCCGGCCGCTGTCGCGGCGGGGGGCGCGCTCACGGCGTGGCCCTGCGCGCCGTGGCGAACCGCGGACGGTTGTTGAGGTCCGGGTGGTCGGCCGCGTCGGCCCAGCCCCGCTCCTCGGTGAAGATCCACGGCACTTGGCCACCCTGGGTGTCGGCGTGCTCGACGACGACCACCCCGCCGGGGCGCAGCAGCCGGTGGGCGGTGCGCTCGATGCCGCGGATGGTGTCGAGACCGTCCTCGCCGGAGAAGAGCGCCAGCTGGGGGTCGTGGTCGCGGGCCTCGGGGGCGACGTACTCCCACTCGGTGAGCGGGATGTACGGCGGGTTGGAGACCACCAGGTCGACCTGGCCGTCCAGCTCCGGGAGCGCGCTGAAGGCGTCCCCCTGATGGAGCCGCACCCGCGAGCCCTCGACGTTCTTGCGCGCCCAGCGGAGCGCCCCCTCGTCGAGTTCGACGGCGTGCACCCGGGACCGCGGCACCTCCTGGGCCAGCGCGAGCGCGATGGCGCCCGAGCCGGTGCACAGGTCGACGATGAGCGGCTCGACGACGTCCATGGCGCGCACCGCGTCTATCGCCCAGCCGACCACCGACTCCGTCTCCGGCCGGGGGACGAAGACACCGGGGCCGACCTGGAGCTCCAGGTAGCGGAAGAAGGCGCGGCCGGTGATGTGCTGGAGCGGCTCGCGGGCCTCCCGGCGGGCCACCGCCTCCCAGTAACGGGCGTCGAAGTCGGCGTCGGACACCGCGTGCAGCGCGCCGCGCTTCACCCCGTGCACGAACGCCGCCAGCTCCTCCGCGTCGAAGCGGGGCGAGGGGACGCCGGCGTCGGCCAGCCGCTGGGTGGCCTGCGCCACCTCGGCGAGCAGCACCGAGCGCGGGTGCGGCTCACGACGGAGCGGCTGGGGGTCGTGGTGCCCCCCGGACTGTTGCGACATCCGGTCCTCCGACGACGGCTCAGGGTTGACGGCTTGCGGGTGGTGCGGCGGACCGCGCCTTACTGGGCGGCGGCCAGCTTGGCGGCGGAGTCGGCGTCGACGCAGGCCTGGATCACCGGGTCCAGCTCGCCGTCGAGCACCTGGTCCAGGTTGTACGCCTTGAACCCCACCCGGTGGTCGGAAATGCGGTTCTCCGGGAAGTTGTACGTCCGGATGCGCTCGGAGCGGTCGACGGTGCGGACCTGGCTGCGGCGGGCGTCCGCGGCCTCCTTCTCGGCCTCCTCCTGCGCCGCGGCGAGCAGCCGGGCGCGCAGGATGCGCAGCGCCTGCTCCTTGTTCTGGAGCTGGCTCTTCTCGTTCTGGCAGGAGGCGACGACGCCGGTGGGGAGGTGGGTGATGCGCACCGCGGAGTCGG
Organism: Streptomyces sp. bgisy100; assembly: GCF_057709105.1. Lineage (NCBI taxonomy): Bacteria > Bacillati > Actinomycetota > Actinomycetes > Kitasatosporales > Streptomycetaceae > Streptomyces > Streptomyces sp. bgisy100. Next base: position 59,250 of record NZ_JBYITE010000018.1, on the reverse strand, counting down.
TGGTGTTGACCGACTGGCCGCCGGGGCCGGACGAGCGGTAGACGTCGATCCGCAGGTCGTTGGCGTTGATCTCGACGTCGACGTCCTCGGCCTCGGGCAGCACGAGCACGCCGGCGGCGGAGGTGTGGATGCGGCCCTGGGACTCGGTGGCGGGCACCCGCTGGACCCGGTGCACCCCGCCCTCGTACTTGAGCCGCGCCCAGACGCCCTGGCCGGGCTCCGCGGTGGCGTTGCCCTTGAGCTTCACCGCGACCTGGACGTCCTTGTAGCCGCCGAGGTCGGACTCGTTGGCCTCGATGATCTCGGTCTTCCAGTTGTGGCGCTCGGCGTAGCGCAGGTACATGCGCAGCAGGTCGCCGGCGAAGAGCGCGGACTCGTCGCCGCCCTCCCCCGCCTTGATCTCGAGGATGACGTCCTTGTCGTCGCTGGGGTCGCGCGGGACGAGCAGCAGCCGCAGCTTCTCGGTCAGCTCCTCGCGCCGCTGCTCCAGCTCCTTGACCTCGGCCACGAAGTCCGGGTCGTCGGCGGCGAACTCACGCGCGGTCTCGATGTCGTCGCCGGTCCGCTTCCAGGACCGGTAGGTGCCGACGATCGGTGTCAGCTCCGCGTACCGCTTGTTCAGCCGGCGCGCGTTGGCCTGATCGGCGTGGACCGCGGGGTCGGCGAGCTGCTTCTCCAGATCGGCGTGCTCGCCGATCAGTTCCTCGACCGCCTCGAACATCGGGACTCGTTCCTTGAGTGAAGGGCTGGATGCGTGGGTTGCCTGGGCCTGCGGGACGACAAAGCGCCGGTCCGGTCACCCCTGTGCGGGGCGACCGAGGACCGGCGCTGCGGGTCGCTACTTCTTGCCGGCGGCCTTGCCGAAGCGGGCCTCGAAGCGGGCCACGCGGCCACCGGTGTCGAGGATCTTCTGCTTGCCCGTGTAGAACGGGTGGCACTCGGAGCACACGTCGGCGCGGATGGCGCCTTCGGTGACGGTGCTACGGGTGGTGAACGAGGCTCCGCAGGTGCAGCTGACCTGGGTGTCCACGTACTCCGGGTGGATGTCGCGCTTCAAGGGATTCTCCTAGGTTCGGGAGGGCTCCGGGTCGTACGGGCGGGATGCCTGTGCGTGAACCGGGGCCGACATACCAGTCTGCCAGCACTGGCCGTATCTCCCAAAACCGGGGGTCGGCCGCATCTATTCCACCGGCCGCGCCGATGGTCCGGTCACCGTCGGTGACCTGCCCGGAACAGTGTTCCGGCGGGGTCAGGAACTCTTGACGACCTCGGAGGCGTCCGCCGAGTCACCGGCCGCGCCCTTGGTCGCCGACTCCGGTATCGGGCGGTCCTTGCGCAGGGCTTCCCAGACCTGCTTGCCCTTCTTCTCCAGCGGGATGACGCGGTTGGGATCGGCCGGGTCGTACGTGACCGGCATCGTCACCATGTTCATGTCCTTCGGGCCGATGCCCTGGAGGCCCTTGGCGAAGCCGAGGAGGTCGTCGACGGAGGCGAGGGAGGAGTCGGTGGTGACGGTCCGGGTCGCGGTGTCCGCCAGGCCGTAGAGCTTGGACGGGCTGCCGAACAGGTCGACGTTCTCCACCTGGTTGATCAGCGCCTTGACGAAGGCCTGCTGGAGCTGGATCCGGCCCAGGTCGCTGCCGTCTCCGACCGCGTGCCGGGTGCGGACCAGGCCGAGGGCCTGCTCGCCGTCCAGGGTGTGCCTGCCGGGCTGCAGGTCGAGCCGGCTGCTCTTGTCCCGGATCGCCTCGCCGGTGGTGACGGGCACGCCGCCGAGCTTGTCGATGAGCTTCTTGAAGCCGGTGAAGTCGACCTCGAGGTAGTGGTCCATGCGGATGCCGGACAGTTCCTCGACGGTCTTCACCGAACAGGCCGGACCACCGATCTGGTACGACTCGTTGAACATGGCGCGCTCGGCGGCCGGCGAGGTCCCGCCGCCGGTCCTCCGGCACTCGGGGCGGCTGACGATGGTGTCGCGCGGGATGCTGACGACGCTGGCCTTCTTGTGCCCCTTGTAGACGTGCAGCACCATCGCGGTGTCCGCGCGGGCGCCGCCGCCGTCGTCCCCGTACTTGCCGTTGGTGCCCTGGCGGGAGTCCGAGCCCATGAGCAGGATGTCCATCGAGCCGTCGTCGGCGTTCTTCGGACGGTCGGTGCCCAGCGCGGAGTTGATGTCCACGCCCTTGAGGTTCCCGTTGAGCTGGAAGTAGGCGTAGCCGAGACCGGCGCCGGAGAGCACCGCCGCGCCGGCTGCCGACCAGGCGACGACCGTCAGGACCTTCCGGCGGGTGCCGTGCACCTTCCGCCGCCGCCCGGCGGGCCGTATTCGGCCAGGTCCCGAACCGGATGCTGTCGTACCTTCGTCGGCCATGTGTTCCTCAGTCCTCGCAATGCTGTTCGGCCGTCCTGCTACCCCCTGCCGAGACGGACAGGCGCGGAAAGTCGTCATCTGTCAGGACGACGGCTCACCCAGCAGGGTGGCACGGGCGCGTTAAGGAGCCTCTAAGCGCGCGAGGGCGCACGGGGGGCGGACGACCGGTGGCGCACGCCGGTCTCACCTGCGGTTTCGGCTGGAGAAAAGGGACGTTTTCCGGCCAGATCCGATCTTGACGGATGTGGTGAACGTCTCTCCGGGACCCTCTTGCCGACGAGGAGGACGGCCGTCGTCGCGGAAACGCACCACGGCGGGGCGACAGTCATCGGCCCGGGGAAGGACGCTGGCGCCTGGGTGACGCGCTCGATCGGTCAACGCGGGCTGCTGCGGCGGGAGATGGCCCCGCGGCCGCTCGCGGCCGCCCCGGGGCCCGATGTCACGTCCCGCCCCGGCGCCCCGACCGCGGCTCAACAGTCCCGCCACGGGCGTCCCGACACGCACCAGGGCCCTCCGTCACCGCCTGGTGAGGGAGGGCCCTGGAAGTGGCCGGCGGATGAGACGCCGTCAGCCGGTGACTCAGTCGTTGCCGTTGTTCATGCCCGGCGTCGTCTTCTGAATCTGGAGCAGGAACTCCGCGTTGCTCTTGGTCTGCTTCATCTTGTCCAGGAGCAGCTCGATGGCCTGCTGCGAGTCGAGCGCGTGCAGCACCCGGCGCAGCTTCCAGACCACGCCCAGCTCCTCGCTGCCGAGGAGGATCTCCTCCTTGCGGGTGCCGGAGGCATCCACGTCGACGGCCGGGAAGATGCGCTTGTCGGCGAGCTTCCGGTCGAGCTTGAGCTCCATGTTGCCGGTGCCCTTGAACTCCTCGAAGATCACCTCGTCCATCCGCGAGCCGGTCTCGACCAGCGCGGTGGCCAGGATGGTCAGCGAGCCGCCGTCCTCGATGTTCCGCGCGGCACCGAAGAAGCGCTTCGGCGGGTAGAGCGCGGTCGAGTCGACACCACCGGACAGGATGCGGCCGGAGGCGGGGGCCGCGAGGTTGTACGCACGGCCCAGACGGGTGATGGAGTCCAGCAGCACGACCACGTCGTGGCCCAGCTCCACCAGGCGCTTGGCACGCTCGATGGCGAGCTCGGCGACGGTGGTGTGGTCCTCGGCCGGACGGTCGAAGGTCGAGGAGATGACCTCGCCCTTGACCGACCGCTGCATGTCGGTGACCTCTTCCGGACGCTCGTCGACCAGGACGACCATCAGGTGGCACTCGGGGTTGTTGTGCGTGATCGCGTTGGCGATCGACTGCATGATCATGGTCTTGCCGGCCTTCGGCGGCGAGACGATGAGACCGCGCTGGCCCTTGCCGATCGGCGCGACCATGTCGATGATCCGCGTGGTCAGCGCGCCCGGCTCGTTCTCCAGGCGCAGCCGCTCCTGCGGGTACAGCGGCGTCAGCTTGTTGAACTCCGGTCGGCCGCGGCCGGTTTCGGGCGCCATGCCGTTGACGGAGTCCAGCCGGACCAGCGCGTTGAACTTCTCGCGGCGCTCGCCCTCCTTCGGCTGCCGGACCGCGCCGGTGACGTGGTCGCCCTTGCGCAGGCCGTTCTTGCGGACCTGGGCGAGCGAGACGTACACGTCGTTCGGGCCCGGGAGGTAGCCGGAGGTGCGGATGAACGCGTAGTTGTCGAGGATGTCGAGGATTCCCGCGACGGGGATCAGGACGTCGTCCTCGGAGACCTGCGGCTCGTTGCCGAAGTCGTCGCGGCCGCGGCGGCCACGGCGGTCGCGGTACCGGCCGCGGCGCCCGCGCCGGCCGCCCTCGAAGTCGTCGTCGTCCTGCTGGCCGCCGCCACCGCCGCCGCGGTTGTCCCGCTGCTGACGGTTGCCGCCGCCCTGGTTGTCGTCGCCGCCCTTGCCGCGGCGGTCGCGCTGGCCCCGCTCGCGGCGGTCGCCCTTCTGGCCCTGACCGCCCTGACCGCGGTCCTGGCGGTCGCCGCCCTTGGAGCGGCCCTCGGCGGTGTCGGCGGCGTTCTCGGCCTTGGCGTCGGACTTCGTCTCGACGCGGGCCTCGACCTTGGTGTCGGTGCCGCCCTCGGCGGCGTCGGGGCTGCCCGCCTGCGCGGTGGCGCGGCGCCGGCGGCGCTCGCCGGCCGGCTGCTCGTCGCTGGCCGGCTGGCCCGGGATGTCGATCTGCTGCTGGGCCACGGCCTTCGCGGCCGGCGCGTCGGCGCTCTGCTCCCCCTCGCCCGTACGGGCCTTGGAGGTGGTGCGGCGCTTGGGCTTGGTCTCGCCCGAGGCCGCGGCGGAGTCGCCGGAGGCGGCGGTGTCGCCCTTGGCGGGGGCCGAGGAGCCCCCGGCCTGCTTCTCCTTGATGACCTCGATCAGCTGGCTCTTGCGCATCCGTGCGGTGCCCTTGATGCCGAGGCCGGAGGCGACCTGCTGCAGCTCGGCCAGGACCATGCCGTCGAGGCCGGTGCCGGAGCGGCGGCGCTTGGGGGCAGCACCGGTGGCAGGCGCGGCAGGAGCGTCCGTGGCGGGCGCGGAGGCAGCGCCGACGGAGTTGTCGGCAGTCACGCCCATCAGATCGGTGGTGTCGCTCACGAAGGGTCCTTCCCTGGAGCGGGCGTCGGCCTGTCTGGCTCGGCGACCGGTTGTGCTGTCCGGCTGCGGTCCTTGGGTTGCGGACCGGCCGGGGCGGTGGTCCGCCGGTACGGCGGAGAGATCAATTGATAATTCCGGCGCATTGCGCCGACTCCGGAGCGTGCTCGAATCTGCTCAGGCAGGCTGCTCAGGCAGTTTGGGAGGCTCCCGGAAGAGGGGTGGTCCCGAAGGGGGACACGGAGCACCGCACCTGAATGGTGCCGGGTGCAGACTTGAGGTTAACACTACCGGATCCAAAAACATTCCCCCTCACTCAAGACCGGCAAGCGTGTGTTCACCCGGTAATACGGCCCTCGCCGGTGCCGTCGGGCGTTCTGGTGCCGTCCGGGTGTCCGCCCCGTCCGGAGAGCGGCAGGACACTCGCCCCCGCCGCGTCGAGGGTGAGCGGATTGGCCGCCCAGCCCTCGCCCGCCAGCTGCGCCACCTTGTCGGCGGTGCTGCTGTCGGCGAGCGCGAGCACCGTCGGACCCGCGCCGGAGATGACCGCGGGGACGCCGTCCGCCCGCAGCCGGCCGACCAGGGCCACGCTCTGCGGCATCGCCGGGGAGCGGTACTCCTGGTGGAGCCGGTCCTCGGTGGCCGGCAGCAGCAGTTCGGGGCGCCGGGTGAGCGCCTCGACGAGCAGCGCGGCACGGCCCGCGTTGGTGGCCGCGTCCACATGCGGGACGGTGCGCGGCAGCAGGCCGCGGGCGGTCTCGGTGAGCACCGGCTTCGACGGCACGAAGACCACCGGAACGATGGATTCCGCAGGGGTCATCCGGATCGCGCGGGCGGCACCGGCGTCGGTCCACGCCAGGGTGAACCCGCCCAGCAGACACGCCGCGACGTTGTCCGGATGCCCCTCGATCTCGGTGGCCAGCTCCAGCAGCGCGGTGTCGTCGAGGCGCTCGGCGCCGCCTATCGTCACGGCGCGGGCGGCGACGATGCCCGCGCAGATGGCGGCGGAGGAGGAGCCCAGGCCGCGGCCGTGCGGAATGCGGTTGGCGCAGACGACCTCCAGCCCGCGCGGCTGCCCGCCGAGCAGGTCGAACGCGGTGCGCAGGGACCGGACGAGCAGATGACGCTCGTCCCGCGGCAGGGTCTCGGCGCCCTCACCGGCGATGTCGATGTGCAGACCGGAGTCGGCGACCCGGACGACCACGTCGTCGTAGAGGCCCAGGCTCAGCCCGAGGGCGTCGAAGCCCGGACCGAGGTTGGCGCTGGTGGCGGGGACGCGCACCCGTACGGCGGCGGCGCGGAAAGCGGGACCGGCCATCGGTCGATGACTCTCCTTGTGTGGAACGTGGGAATTCTCCCCGGACTTCCTCCCCGGGCCTCGCCGTGAGGAGTCCCGGAGGTCCCCCGCCAGGGGCCCGGCGGCCGCGCATCATCGCGGGCAAGCTGCGGCGGGGCGGGGTTTCGACTACCAGCCTATCGAAGGAAGGTTCTGCCGCGACATAGGGCGCACGGGAGGCGCACGATGCGTGTCGCACCCCAGCCTGTGCTTCCTTGAGGCGTTTCTCCCCGGATGTCCCGGGGAGAAGGGGCCGGACCAGGCGTTTCCCCGGGCTGCCGGGCCGGTCACCGGGACCGGGCGGCACCCCGGAGGGAAACGCCGTACGGGGTCAGGCGAGGCCGAGCCGCTCGGCGGCCGCGTCCGCGTCCACCGGGACGGTGACCGGCTGCGGCGCGCCCGCCACGGCCCAGTCCGGGTCCTTGAGGCCGTTGCCGGTGACCGTGCAGACGATCCGCTGGCCGGGGTCGACCTTGCCCTCCTCGGCGGCCTTCAGCAGGCCCGCGACGCTCGCGGCCGAGGCGGGCTCGACGAAGACGCCCTCCTGCGAGGCCAGCAGCCGGTAGGCCGCCAGGATCTGACGGTCGGTCACCGCGTCGATGAGGCCGCCGGACTCGTCGCGAGCGGCTTCCGCATAGGACCAGGAGGCCGGGTTGCCGATCCGGATCGCGGTGGCGATGGTCTGCGGGTCGAGCACCGGCTCGCCGCGGACGATCGGCGCCGCGCCGGAGGCCTGGAAGCCCCACATCCGCGGGCGGCGGGAGGAGACGCCGTCGTCCGCGTACTCGCGGTAGCCCCGCCAGTACGCGGTGATGTTGCCGGCGTTGCCGACCGGCAGCACATGGATGTCGGGGGCGTCCCCGAGCGCGTCGACGACCTCGAAGGAAGCGGTCTTCTGGCCCTCGATCCGGTACGGGTTGACCGAGTTGACCAGCGCCACCGGGTACTTCTCGGACAGCCCGCGGGCCAGGTTCAGGCAGTCGTCGAAGTTGCCCTCGACCTGCAGAATGCGCGAGCCGTAGACCAGGGCCTGGCCCATCTTGCCCATCGCGATCTTGCCCTGCGGGACCAGGACGGCGCAGACCATCCCCGCCCGGACGGCGTACGCGGCGGCCGAGGCGGAGGTGTTGCCGGTGGAGGCGCAGATGACGGCCTTCGCGCCCTCCTCCTTCGCCCGGGTGATGGCCATCGTCATGCCGCGGTCCTTGAAGGACCCGGTGGGGTTGGCGCCCTCGACCTTGAGGTGGACCTCGCAGCCGGTGCGCTCGGAGAGCACCTGCGCGGGAACGAGCGGCGTGCCGCCTTCGCGGAGGGTGACGACCGGCGTGTCAGCGGTCACGGGCAGCCGGTCGCGGTACTCCTCGATGATGCCGCGCCACTGATGAGTGCCGGTGGGCCGGTCGACGATTGCAGACATGTTCCTTACTCTCCTTCAACCCGCATGATGCTCGCGACGCCGCGCACGGTGTGCAGCCGGCGCAGCGCCTCGACGGTCGCCGAGAGGGCGGCGTCGGGCGCCCGGTGGGTGACGACCACGAGCGATGCCTCGCCGTCCTTGCCCTGCTGGCGGACCGTGTCGATGGACACGCCGTGCTCGGCGAAGACGGTGGCGACCTGGGCCAGGACGCCGGACTTGTCGGCGACGTCGAGGCTGATGTGATAGCGCGTGACGACCTCGCCCATCGGGCTGACCGGCAGCTGCGTGTACGCGGACTCGCCCGGCCCGGTCGCCTCGTTCACCTTGTTCCGGCAGACGGCGACCAGGTCACCCAGGACCGCCGACGCCGTCGGCGAGCCGCCCGCTCCGGGACCGTAGAACATCAGCTGCCCGGCGGCGTCCGCCTCGATGAAGACCGCGTTGTACGCCTCCCGGACGGAGGCCAGCGGGTGGCTGAGCGGGATCATCGCCGGGTGCACGCGCGCGGTGACCGAGCGGCCGTCGGCCGCCCGCTCGCAGATCGCCAGCAGCTTGACCGTGCAGCCCATGCGCTTGGCGGACGCGATGTCGGCCGCGGTGACCTCGGTGATGCCCTCACGGTGCACGTCGTCGATGGTGACGCGGGTGTGGAAGGCGATACCGGCCAGGATGGCGGCCTTGGCGGCGGCGTCGAAGCCCTCGACGTCGGCGGTCGGGTCGGCCTCGGCGTAGCCCAGCGCGGTCGCCTCGTCGAGCGCCTCGCTGTACCCGGCGCCGCTGGTGTCCATCTTGTCGAGGATGAAGTTCGTGGTGCCGTTGACGATGCCCAGGACACGGTTGACCTTGTCGCCGGCCATGGACTCGCGCAGCGGGCGCACCAGCGGGATGGCGCCGGCGACGGCCGCCTCGTAGTAGAGGTCGGTGCCGCGCTGCTCGGCGGCGGCGTGCAGGGCCGCGCCCTCCTCGGCGAGGAGCGCCTTGTTGGCGCTGACCACGCTGGCGCCGTGCTCGAAGGCGGTGGTGATCAGGCCCCGGGCGGGCTCGATCCCGCCGATGACCTCGATGACCACGTCGATGTCGCCGCGTTTGACCAGCGCCATCGCGTCGGTGGTGATCAGCTCCTCCGGAACGCCGTCCCGGACCCGGCCGGGACGGCGCACGGCGATACCGGCCAACTCGACGGGCGCACCGACCCGGGCGGCGAGATCGTCCGCGTGCGTCGTCATGATGCGCGCCACCTCTGAGCCGACCACTCCACAGCCCAGCAGCGCCACTTTCAGCGGACGCGTACGCATCATCCGACCTCGTTTCTCATCCATCGTGGTGTTGCACCAGTCTCACTCACCGGACGGGACTTTCTATCCCCGTTCCAGAATTCGAGATGCCGTTCTCGTAATGCTGAGAACGGCTCCTCAATTATCTCCGCCGCCCGTTGTGCGGCCGACCTCCGGGCCCCTCCGCCCGCTGGACGGCCCCGGAGGCCGGGCGTCCGCGCGGCCCCGGCCCGGGTCCGCGCGGACGCCCGGCCGGGGCTGTGCGGGCATCGGGCCGGGGCCCGTGCGGACGTCCGGGGGCGGGCCGGGGCCTGTGCGGACGTCCGGGGGCGGGCCGGGGCCTGTGACGGCTCCCGGCCCTCCGCCGACGGCCTACCCGACGTCGAGACGGAACAGATCCTCCTCCGTCTCCCGCCGGACGATCACCCGCGCCTCGCCGTCCTTGACCGCGACCACCGGCGGGCGCAGCGCATGGTTGTAGTTGCTCGCCATGGAGCGGCAGTACGCCCCCGTCGCCGGCACCGCGATCAGGTCGCCGGGCGCCAGGTCGGCGGGGAGGAAGGCGTCGCGGACCACGATGTCGCCGGACTCGCAGTGCTTGCCCACGACGCGGGAGAGCATCGGCTCGGCGTCGGAGGTCCGGGACACCAGGGCCACCGAGTACTCCGCGTCGTACAGCGCGGTGCGGATGTTGTCGGACATGCCGCCGTCCACACTGACGTAGGTCCGCAGCCCCTGCAGCGGCTTGACCGTTCCCACCTCGTACAGCGTGAACGCGGTGGGGCCGACGATCGCCCGGCCGGGCTCCACGGAGATCCGCGGCACGGCGAGACCGGCGCCCTCGCACTCACGGGTGACGATCTCGCTGAGCGCCTTCGCGATCTCGTGCGGCTCGCGGGGGTCGTCGTCGGCGGTGTACGCGATGCCGAGGCCGCCGCCGAGGTCGATCTCGGGCAACTCGACCCCGTGCTCGTCACGGACCTGCTTCAGCAGCCCGACGACCCGGTGGGCCGCCACCTCGAAGCCGGAGGTGTCGAAGATCTGCGAGCCGATGTGGGAGTGGATGCCGACGAGTTCCAGGTGTTCGAGCCGGAGCGCGCGGCTCACCGCCTCGGCGGCCTGGCCGGCGGCGAGCGGGAGACCGAACTTCTGGTCCTCGTGCGCGGTGGCGATGAATTCATGGGTGTGCGCCTCGACGCCCACGGTCACCCGGATCTGCACCCGCTGGCGCTTTCCGAGCTTCTCCGCGATGTGCGCGACCCGCACGATCTCCTGGAACGAATCGAGGACGATACGGCCGACGCCTTCCCGGACGGCACGCTCGATTTCCTCGGTCGACTTGTTGTTCCCGTGCAGCGCAATGCGCTCGGCGGGCATTCCGGCCGCGAGCGCGGTGGCCAGTTCGCCGCCGGAGCAGACGTCGAGATTCAGCCCCTCCTCGTGCAGCCACCGCACGACGGCGCGGGAGAGGAACGCCTTGCCGGCGTAGAAGACGTCGGCACCGTCCCCGAACGCCTCGCGCCAGGCACGGCAGCGGGCGCGGAAGTCCTCCTCGTCGAGGAAGTAGGCGGGCGTGCCGAACTCCTCGGCGAGCCGCTGCACGTCGAGACCGCCCACGGTCGCGACCCCGTCGGCGTCCCGCCCGACGGTCCGGGCCCAGACGCGCCGATCGAGGGCGTTGAGGTCGGCGGGCGGAGCGCTGTAGTGCCCCTCGGGGATGACGTCGGCGTACCGCGGGCCGGCGGGATGTGCGGAACGGCTCATGCGCGGGCCTCCAGTCCATTGGCCCGGGCGCCGGCGAGGGGCAGGGTGGGGGCTGCGGCGGTGGGGGTGTGGGCGGTGGGGGTGCCGGTGTACAGGGTGGACATGGGGTCCCGCCTGTTCATGGGGGTCTCGCTTCGTTCGTACGCGGGGGTCGCGTTGCGTCCGCACGCGGGGGCTGCGTTTCGTTCGTGCGCGGGGGCTGCGTGCACAGGAGCTGTGTTCACGGGGGATGTGCTCACGGGAGATGCGTTCACGGGGGCTCTGAACTCCTCAGAGATGTGCGGGTGCGGTGATGCCGAGCAGGTGCAGGCCGCCGGCGAGCACCGTCCCGGCCGCCTGGGCGAGGGCGACGCGGGCCCGGTGGGCGGCCTCGGGTTTCTCGTCACCGCGGGGCAGTACGGGGCAGGTGTCGTGAAAGCGGAAGAAGGCGTCAGCGGTCGCTTCCAGATGCCGCGCGACCCGATCGGGGGCGCGCAGCCGGGCAGCGGAGGCCAGAACGGCGGGGTACTCACCGATGGCCCCGAGGAGATCGTCGACGGCGGGCAGGTCGTCGGGGGCGGGCAGGCCTTCGATGTCGGGGTGGAGGGTGCCGGCTTCGCCGGGAATACCCAGGTCGGCAGCGTTACGGAGCAGCGCGCAGGTGCGGGCGTGGGCGTACCGGACGCGGAAGAGCGGGTTCACCTCACGCTGAGCGAGGAGCTCCTGAGCCTCGACACGGACGTGATCGTGGGCCGCGGGACGCAGCAGCGCCCAGCGCGCGGCGTCGGGACCGAGGGTGCGCAGCAGCTCGTCCGCGGACATGGCGACGGGCACGGGCCGGATGACGGAGGCGGAGGGGGTGGAGGACGGGGTGGCGGCGGAGGGGGCTCCGGCGGCGGATACGGAAGCCGTCCCGGGCCGGGGCGGCCGGGAACCGTCGACGTTGACGGACGCGCCGTCGTCGAAGCTCTCAGCGGCGTCCGCGGCCGAGGCTCCCTGGAAGCGTGCCCCGACGGGGACGCCGAGCCCGGCCCAAGCTGGATCACCGCCGGAGGCGAGGGGCTGTCCTTCTCCAGGCGACTGCCCTGCCCTTGGCTCACAACGGAGGGTGATGTCGGCCGCCCCCTGGGTGCGCATGATGCGGGCGACGGCGTCCGCGGTGACCGCGGCGCGGGTCTCATGGCGAAAGGCGAGCACGACGGCCTGCCCGGCCAGCGCGTCCCCGTACCCGTATCCGTCGCCCTGGCCGAGCACCTGCCGCACGAGCCCGGACTGCGAAGCGGAATCCAGCGTGATGTTGAGGAAGCCCGGGTCGGCGATCTCGACGCGAGCAACCCCTGTTGCCTGGGCGAGCCTGGGGCGCAGGATCTCGGCCACCCGGCGCGGCGTATGACCCGCGCTGCCGGCGAGCTGGAGGGCGATGTTGGTGGCGTAGTCCCCGCAGCCGGGGCGGGGCGGGCGGCGGACCACCGCACGCGTCGGTACGGTCACACGCAGCTCACCGGCCTCGACGGCACAACGCACGGTGCGGAGCACGGTGCGGGAGAGCTCGGCGGGTGTCACGGCACCAGCGTATGGGAGGAGGGGGGTGGGTCCGCGAACCGGATTCGCCCGAGGGCCGTCACCGTCCGCCGCCGTGACCGGGCCGCGCGCCCGCGCACGCCTGCCGTCCGGCTGCGGAGTCCGCCCGCCGACCATTGTGTTGACTCCCGCGGAGGCCCCAGCCGACCTTCACCGACGCGCCGAGCCGACCTGAGCGGACCGACGCACTGAGTTCGGTCTGAGCGGTGGGTTCCGACAGCCGGGTCAGCCGGCGGGGCGCACGGCAGGCTCGGGACCACTGCCCGCGCCGCTCGGACCGCTCACATCCCCGTCGGGGCCGGAGCTCCGGCTGCTGTCGACGAGTCTTCGCACCACTTGCACGAGCTCAGCGGGCTCAAAGGGTTTCGCCAGGAACGCTTCCACACCCAGGGTCTGCCCACGATCCACTTCCTGCTGCGCGCAGGCACTGACGATCGCCAGGGGGATGTCGCGCGTGGAGGGATCGGAACGCAGTCGGGAGGCGGTACGCATGCCGTCGAGCCGAGGCATGACGACATCAAGGGTGATCACATCGGGGCGCACGCGGTGCACAATCTCCAGGCACTCGGCACCATCGGCCGCGGTCACGACCTCGAACCCCTCAAGCTCGAGGTTGACCCTGATCAGCTGCCGGATGACCTTGTTGTCGTCGACCACAAGGACCCGGCCGGAGGAGCCAGGCACAAACCCGAGAGTAGGTCCGCGCCTCCGACTGCGTCCGGGTTTTGCCCACTTCCACCCCCTGCGGGGGACCTCCACGCGAGGGTTGACGCCCCTTTGCGCCACTTCCGACAACGACTGAGCCATCCCCGCACCGGGGACCTGCCCTGGATCGCGACCTCCCGGCTCGGCACCCCGCCCACAGCTCAGCATTCCCCAGGCCATGGCTCGGGGCCGGCTCGGTTCCGGGCAGGTAGCGGACGCATGGCGCTGAGCGGCCCGAGGCAGAGCCGGGCTCCGCACAGAAGACCGGAAGAGGAAGCGACGGGCACGGAGCGACTCGCCACCGAGCCCCGACCCGATCGCAGCGAGCACCTGCGGAAACCGTTCATGAGCACCCCATCGGAGCTGGTAGTGTTCTGTTCGTCGCCGCGAGCAGCAGCGACAACGCCCCCGTAGCTCAGGGGATAGAGCAACGGCCTCCGGAGCCGTGTGCGCAGGTTCGAATCCTGCCGGGGGCACCTTGTATGAGGTGCCCAAAGACCCCGCCATCAGCGCTTTCGCTGAGACGGGGTCTTCGCGTATGTGCAGGCGTGTGCCGCTCGGAGCAGCCGTATGTCGGCGGCCGTGGACTGTTCGTGGGCAGGAGGGCCGGTCATCGGCGCAGGTCACTGCGGCATGGCGAAGCCGCGGGACGTGTCCAGGGGCTTCGGAGGGCCCGCCCTGGAGATCACTCGTATTCGCGAAACGGGTCCTCGATCTGTGAAGCCTCAGCCGGTGGCTTTGGCGATGATGCGGTCCATCTCCTCCCGGCCGAAGGCCCGCAGGGTGGTGGGACGGACATTGCCCAGGCCGGCGACCTGCAAGAGCACCGCGGTGGCGGTCTCGTCATCGGGCGCCTCCACCACTGCCACGAGGTCGTACGGACCGACGGTCCAGTAGAGGTTCAGCACTTTCACCCCCATCTTCTGTGCCGCCGCGGCGAAGGCCTCGGCGCGCTGCGGGGTGTCCTTGTAGCCCCGGATCCCCTGATCGGTCCAGTTCAGCAACGAGACAAACGTCGGCATGGTCATTCACCCCTATGAAGGAGACACAACACATCGTCGGTCAAAGCTGAACACCGTGGCGCGTCGTGCGCATGCAGGGGCAGGCCGGACGGGCGATGACGGCACCCTGTGCCGCCGAACGCCTGACGTCGGTCGGCGACCGGCGACCGGCGACCGGCGACCGGCGACCGGGCAGCTTCGGTCCCCCGTGACGAGTCCGGTCTCCCCTCATGGTGCGGGGTCCCGCCGGGTCGGCGCCGGCCGGCCGATCCTGTCGTCAGTGGTCGCCGTGGTTCGTCAGGAGGCGTTCCATGTGGTCGAAGCGGGTGTGGAGGGCGCGGAGTTCGGTGTCCAGGGCCTCCTCGCCCTCGTGGGTGTACTGGCGGACCTCCGTGCCGAGGCGGTGGGCGTCCTGTTGGGCCTTGCCGACGAACCAGGTGGCGATCGCCGCGGTGACCATGCCGAAGGTGGTGATGCCGGCCAGCATGACGACCGAGGCGATGACCCGTCCCCAGGCCGTCACCGGGTACAGGTCCCCGTAGCCGACGGTGGTCGCGGTCTCGATGGACCACCAGACGGCCTTGGGGAACGAGGTGATGTTGGCGCCCGGGGCACCGTGTTCGGCGGGGACGACCAGGGCCGAGCCCGCCAGCAGGACGAGTGCGGTGGCCAGCGACATGCCGAGTGCGGCCCGGACGTGGAAGGTGCGCCACCACTTCTTGCCCAGCAGCCGGCCGAGGAAGAGCACGAAGAACGACTGCTGCACGGAACGCATCCCCCTGGCGACGGGCACGGGCAGGGCTTCGGGGCGAGGCTACCGCCGCGGGAGGCGGGTGCAGGGCTGACACACGCGGCCGGCTGCGGGTGGGCGGAGTACCGCCTGTCGGTCAGCCGTCCGTGTCAGCCGTCGCTCCCGGGTGCGCCGCGCCGTGGGCCGCGCGGGAGCGGGTCCATGTCTCCTCGGTGATCAGGCCGCGGTCCCGGAGGCGGTCCAGGGCGATGTCGCCGCGTGGGGCGCGGACCGCGGTGGTCAGGGCTTTCAGCAGGGCCGGGCGGGCGCGGGCGGGGTCGCCTCGGTCGTGGGCGTCGAAGGCCTGTTCCGCAGCGGTGAAGGGGTCGTCGGGGGCGGCTTCGGCGGCTTCCGTCAGGTGCCGGGCCGCGGCGTCCCGGTCCCCGAAGGCCAGCGCGGCGCCGTAGCGGCCCATGGCCAGGCCGTGCCGCAGGCCCGCCGGGTCCGCGGCCATGGCGGTGCCGGGTGCCTGGCGCAGGGCGTCGGCGCCCTTGCCGAACAGCCGGTCCGCGCGGTGCGGTTCGCGGGCCGTGAGAGCCAGGTGGCCCAGGCGCAGCAGGACATCGGGGTTGAGGGGGCGCAGGACGAGGAGTTCGGTCCAGGTCTTCTCGGCCTCCGCGGCACGTCCCAGGCTCTCCTGGCAGTCGCCGAGCCGGAGCAGGGCGAGCGGGCCCGGTTCGGTCGCCGGGCCGGGGAGGGCGGCGAGGACGTGGCGGAGGTCCTGTTCCGCGGTGCGGGCGTCGCCGCTGTCGTACGCCGATTCGGCGCGCATCAGGAGGGGTTCGACGGTGCCCTCCAGGGTGGGTGCGGCGTGCACCAGGGCCCAGTCGAGGAGTTCGCGCACCCGGGGCGCGTGTCCGGAACCTCCGTAGAGCAGCACCCTGGCCGCTCCGACGACCAGCGGCCCGCTGTGCGGCGTCTGTTCCAGGGCGGGGGCCAGGCGCCGCAGGGCGGCCTCGGCGTGGCCCGCGGCCAGGAGTTCGGCCGCGGCCCGGAGCGTGCCGCGCAGTTCCTCGAAGCCCGTGCGGATCTCGGCCGGCAGGACCGGTCCGGCGACGCGCCGGCGCCAGTCGCCGAGGACCGCGTCGACGGTGCCGGGCCGCAGGGCCCGGTCGGGCGGGGCTGAAGTGCGGGAGGTCCAGCCGGGGACGAACAGCGGCAGCGGCGGGGCGACGGGCTCGCGCCGGGGCGGTACGCCGAGCGTGCGGGCGGGGTCGGCCGGGCCGCCGGTGCGGTCGTCGACGGACACCCAGGCGGGCGCGCGGAAGTTCTTGACCTGCACTTCGACGGGCCAGAAGGCCGACGAGGAGGTGCCGTGCAGATCGTGCGAGACGACGTCGCGGTAGAGGTCGTCGGAGACGATGACGGCGAGGCCGGCCGCGGGGTAGGCGTCGACGGCGCCGCGCAGGGCGGCGCTGTCGAGCATGCGGGGCACCTCGATGGCCACATTGGTGGAGTAGCCGAGCGGCTGTTCGCGGAGCATGCCCTGGCCGAGGCTGAGCCGGGCCCGCATCCGGGCGGCGTCCGCCGCCGTCGCGTTGTGGTGGCGCAGGCCGGCGCCGAGGACCCGGCAGAACGCGGCGATCGTCCGGGCCTCGTCGATCCCGGCGGGGAGGACGATGAACGCCCCGTCCCCGGCCGCCTGGAGCCGCCACTGCCGGAAGTCCGTTCCGCCGTCGATCGCGGTGGCCCGGAGCAGGAGGTGCAGCAGCCGTTGCAGCGCCTCCCGCTCCGGGGCGCGGGTGCGGCGGCTCCACGCGACGATGTCCACGCCCGCGCAGAGCCGCCGTTCGCCGGAGAGCATCATGCGGCCGGTCAGTACCGGAACCAGTCGACGATGCTGTCCCATATCGAGCCGATGGTGTTCTTGAGCGACTCCCACAGGCTCCGGGCGGCGTCGCGCAGCCACCGCAGGAAGGCGTCGACGTTCGCGAGGACCTGTTCCAGTTTGCTGCGCGACAGCTGGTCGAGCATGGTTTCGAGTCTGGCCCGCTGGGCGCTGGTGAGTGTGGCCACGGTGGTCGTTTCCTTCCGGGGTGCTCGGATCCGGGGGTTCTCAGATGAAGAGGCGGCGTACCCGCTGCCAGATGTCGTGGGCGTAGGCCCGTACGCGCCTGAGGAGTTCGCTGCCCGCGTCCAGCACGTCGGCCAGCCATTCCAGGAAGGCCGACACCGAGCGCAGGATCGCGGCGAGGGAGGTCTGGGATTCGCGTTCCAGGAGGCGGTGGATCTCGGCCTGCTGGCGGTTGGAGAGGGTCACCGCGGTCATGCCTTTCCGGAGCCCTGGCCCTCGGCACGCCGCCGGGCGACGTACTCCTGGACCTCGGGGGCGGCCAGTTCGAAGGGGTCGGCGGTGTCGACGGGCAGTTTCCAGGCGGCCTTTCCGGCGGACTTGATGAGGGTGATCAGCAGGTCGTCGAGCCGGTAGCGGCGCTCGGCGGAGTAGTGGGCGATGTTTCCGGCGCGCAGTCCCGGGACCTGGCGGGCGAGTTTGCGCGCGATGTCGCGGCACCGGCCGTCGATGGACTTCTCCTGCTCGACGTCGGGGAAGTTGAGGGTGGCGTCCCAGCTGCCGGGGCCGATGAGGTCGACCTTGTTGAGGCCGATGACCAGGCGGCGGCGCCGGCCGTCGTTGAGGATCGGCAGGATGACGTCGTTGAAGATCCGCTGGTCCTCGCCGAGGAGCCGTTCGGTGGCCTCCAGCACGTAGAGCACGACATCGGCCTGCGGCAGATGCTCGCGGTAGATGCCCTCGAAGATGCGGTCCTCCTCGATGCCCTCGCCGAGTCCCGGCATGTCGAGGATGTGCAGGGCGCCGCCGCCGCGCAGGGCGAACTCCTTGAGCTGCGCCTCCGAGGTGCCGCGCAGGGCGTGGCTGACCTTGAACTCGGCGGAGAACAGGTTGTTGATGGTGGTGGTCTTGCCGACGCCCGCCTTGCCGATGACGGCGACCCGGGGCGGGTTGGCGGCGCGCTCCTCGGTGACGAGCCGGGTGAGCTTGTCGGTGTTCTCGTCGCCGAGGATGCGGCGGAGGGCGTCGGGGGCCTTGCCGGTCTGGGTGAGCCCGAACATGCCGTTCAGGAAGGTCTTGTCCTTGTCCATGGTGGTCAGCGCTCCGTGGTGGAAGCGGCCATGAGGCCGACGCGGATGTGTTCGGTGAGCGTGTCCAGGCCGTACTGCTCGGTCGTGGAACACGGGATGATGTCGCCCTCGGTGAGGGCGGGCAGGTAGGGCGCGAGCTTCCCGTAGACGTTGCCGACCTGCTGGGTCAGCGCGACGCGCTGGCCGGGCGAGGGCCGGCGGGCGGCGTGGTCCCAGTCGCCGGGGCCGATGGTGTCGGCCCGGGTGATGGCGACCGTGACGCCGGTGTGCGGTCCGAGTGTGTGGGCGAGGGCCCGGAGCGCCTCCTGGTCGGGGCGGAAGGCCCGCGGGTGGGCCTGGACGACCCAGACCGCGTGGTCCAGCCGGGGCAGCAGCGCGGTGTACAGCTCCCGGTACGCCTCCTCCGTCTCCTGGCTCTCGGCGTAGCCGGGTGTGTCGACGACGTCGACGGGAAGGGCGCCGTGCCCGGCGGTGCGGAGCACGGCGGGGACGTGGTGCAGGTCCAGCGTGGTGGCCCGGTACCGCCCCGTTTCGAGGTCGAGGCCGAACAGGGCATTGATCAGTGAGGACTTGCCGGCCCCGCACTTGCCGAGGAACGCAATGCGCATCGCGGGACTCCTTTCAGCCGTTGGCCTCGTTTCTACGGGAGCCGGGGGAAGCGGACCCCGAGCCAGGACGGGGTTCGGGCCGCGGGTGTCGAACAGTTCGCACCAGGTCCACCGGCCGTCGGTGAAGGAACCGTGCCGGGGCAGGGCGGAGCGGTCGGCGTGGGGGGTGGTGGGGGCGGACGGGGCGGCGGAGCGGGCGTCGGTCGCGGTGCGGGCGGGCCGGGGGGCGTCCGCAGGCACGGCATCGGGGCGGGACACGGCGGGACCGGGGGCGGCATCGGGGCGGGACACGGTGGCGCCGTGGGCCGTGCCGGACGCGGTGGGGCCCGGGGCGTCGGCGGTGAAGGCATGGACGTCGGTGATGGAGGCATGGACGTCGGTGGTGGAGGCATGGACGTCGGTGGTGGAGACATCGGTCCGGGAGACGGAGAGGTCGTGGGCCAGTGGCTCGGCGGCCACCACGACGAGGTCGGTGTCCGGCCGGGCGGCGAGCCGGCTCTCCAGCCAGGCTCCGGAGCAGGTGCGGCGGACGGCGACCACCGCCCCTCCGCCGAAGCCGGCTTCGCCGAGCCGGGTGAGCCCTTCGGCGACGGCGATCCGGAGCCGAAGGCGGTGGGGGGCGCCGCCGGGCGTGCGGGCCCGGTGGTCCGCGGCGGCCGGGTGCACGGAGGGCCCGGCCGCGGGTCCGGGGGGTGCTGCGGGCCCGGCCGCGGGTCCGGGGGGTGCCGCGGGCCCGGGGTGAAGCGCGAGTCCGGGATGTGCCGCGGGTCCGGGGTGCGCCGCGGGCCCTGAGTGGTCGGCAGGTTCCGAGTGGGCAGCGGGTCCCGAGTCGTCCGCGGGCGCCGAGTCGTCCGGCGGTCCTGAGTCATCCGCGCGTCCCGAGCCCTCCGTGGGTCCCGAGGTGGGTCCCGAGCCGTGCGCCGGTCCATGGCGAGCTCCGGCGTTGTGCGCGGCGAGGAGATCGCGGAGCCGCCGGAGGAAGGTGGCCAGCGCGGCCGGTTCGTCGATTCCGGGCGGCCACACTCCGAGCACGTTGCCCTCGGAGGTGGCCTCCCACAGCACCCGGTCCAGTCCGGGTACCGCGCAGGCGTCCCACAGCAGCGGGAGCACGTTGTCCGTCCCGTCCGGCACACCCACCGCGACGCACAAGCGGCGGACGTCGTGCGGGACTTCCAGGGTCGTGTCGGGGGGTTGCCCGACGGGGCCTTGTGTCATCCGCTCACGGTGCCGGGGCCCGCCTCCCCGCACACCGCAATGGAGCGGGATTGGGCGCCCCGGCCGGTACCGGCCGAACAGGCTCCGGGGCATGGCGGGTCACGGGGACGGCGGCGCGGGATTTCGCGCGGAACCGGGCCGGCGACGCCCGGTCGGCCGGCGTACGTCGCGGAGCGCCTCCGCGCCCCCGCCGACTCACCGCCCCGCCGACCCACCGCCACCGCCGCCCCGCCACCACCGCCGACTCGCCGCCCCACTCGGCTCACCGCCCGCGCGGCTCACTGCCCCTGCCCGGCCGCCCGTTCCCGGCGCCCCGCCCCATCAGGGCATCCCAGTGCCGCCTTGTGCAGTGCCTCGACATCGCGGATGACGATCCTGCGGTAGCCGACGGAGATGGTGCCCTCGGTGCGGAATTCGGCGAACGTCTCGTTCACCGACCGTTCCGTCGCGCCCACCAGGGCGGCGATCTCCGCCTGGTTGAGGCCGACCGCGATCATGATCCCCTCCGGGGCGGGGATGCCCCAGTGGGTGACGAATTCGAGCAGCACCCGGGCCAGCCGGGCGCGGACCGAGCCGTCGACGTACTCCAGCCGCCGCCGTATGGCCGAGCGGAACTTGGCGGTGACACTGCGCGTCACGGCGTCGTACACCGCCGGGTGCCGGGCCAGGAAGGCGCGGAACGCCTCACCCCCGATGCAGCGGCAGACCACCGCGC
This sequence comes from Streptomyces sp. bgisy100, assembly GCF_057709105.1. Taxonomy (NCBI): domain Bacteria; kingdom Bacillati; phylum Actinomycetota; class Actinomycetes; order Kitasatosporales; family Streptomycetaceae; genus Streptomyces; species Streptomyces sp. bgisy100. The sequence continues at coordinate 38,797 of NZ_JBYITE010000018.1, read as the reverse complement.
CGGCGGCCGTGGCGGTCGCCGTGCGGGGGCTGCCGTCGATGACACCGATCTCGCCGACCAGGTCTCCCCGGGACCGGACGGCGAGCAGTGCCAGCTGTTCCTCCGCGGTGATCGCGGTCACCTTCACATAGCCGTCCAGGACGATGTACACGTCGTGGGCGGTCTCCTCCTGGCGCATCAGTACGCTGCCCGCTCCGTACTGGCGGCCGGTGCCGAGCGTCAGCAGTTCCCCGCGCTCCTCCGGGCCGAGCCCGGCCAGCAGGCTTCCCACCGGGAAATCATCGGACATCCCCCGCTCCTCCCCCTCGACACATGATTACCACCGCTCAGGGGCAATTCGGAGGGTTGTCGTGAGAATGGACATCCGTGCGAAAGCAGGTCTCTCGGGCGCCTGTTCCCGTGGGGTCGCACCCCTTCACCAGGAGGTTGCGGCAGCCGGGACACGGCGCCCGCCGCCTCACCGGGAGGGCGGCGAGTTCGTCCGGCGCCCGGTGCCGTAGCCGCAGGTGGCGACCGTCACCGGCCCACCGCGGGCGAAGTGCTCGGGAGGAGTCCGGACATGGCGCCATCACCCGGGGCGCGAGGCCGCGTCGATACCGAAGCGAGACCGGTGGACGGTGGACCTCCCGGTGACCGCGGGAGAGACTCGGCTTTCGCGCCGGGCCTTGTCCTGAGGCCAATTCGGCGCGGCGGAGCGGGTATGCACAACAGAGGGCGGTAAAGGCAGTGCGGCGGCGATTCTCAGGTTTTGTCGCGGCAGGGGTCGCGACCTCCCTGCTGTGCACGCTGACGGCATGCGGCGGAAGTTCCGTCGGATCCGGCGACGTGACGCTCAAACTGGTGGCGGCCGACTACGGGGACCGGCCCGGCAACAGCTCGAAGCGCTACTGGGACCAGCTGGCCGGGGAATTCGAGTTCCAGCACCCCGGCATCACCGTGGACGTCGACGTGTACAACTGGAACACGATCGACCAGAAGGTCGACGCCCTGGTGAAAGCGGGCAAGGCCCCCGACATCGCACAGACCGGCTCGTACGCCGATTACGCGGCCCAGGGCAAGCTCTACCCGGCGGAGCAGCTGCTCTCCATTCCCACCCAGGCCGCCTTCCTCCCCGCTCTCGCCGAAGCGGGACAGGTCCGCCGGATTCAGTACGGCATGCCGTTCGTCGCCAGCACCCGCGTGCTCTTCTACAACAAGGACCTCCTGGCGAAGGCGGGAATCCAGGACCCGCCGGAGACCTGGGACGAACTGCGGTCGGACGCCCTCGCGCTGCGGCGGTCCGGTGTACAGGTGCCGTACGCACTGCCGCTGGGCACGGAGGAAGCGCAGGCGGAGACGTTGAACTGGATGCTCAGCGGCGGGGGCGGCTACACCGACGGGGTCGGCAGCTACACCATCGACTCCCCGGAGAACATCGAGACGTTCACCTGGCTGCGGGACGAACTCGTCGGCGCCGGACTCACCAACAAGTCGCCTTCCCGCACCGACCGGCGGGCCGCGTTCGACGCCTTCACCCGGGGCGACGTCGCCATGGTCAACGGCCATCCGACGCTGATGCAGCTCGCCCAGGAGAACGGCATCCGGTACGGCACGGCTCCGCTGCCCGGAAAGAAGGGCCCGTCGAAGGCGACGACCGGGGTCGCCGACTGGATCATGGCTTTCAAGCGGAACGGCCACCGCAAGGAGATCGGAGAATTCCTCGACTTCGTCTACGAGGAGAAGAACGTGCTGAAGTTCACCGGCGAGTACAACCTGCTGCCGGTGACCAACTCCGCCTCCGACAGCATGCGTTCGGATCCCGCGCAACGGAAAGTCCGCCCGTTCCTGGACCAGTTGCCCGGCGCGAAGTTCTATCCGGTCGGCAAGAGGTCGTGGGGAGCGACGGTGCGCGTACTCAAAACGTCGATCGGCAGCACCGTGGAACGGAACGGCGACCCGGCGAGTGTGCTCGGCTCACTCCAGCGCAAGGCCGGACTTCTGGAGAATTCCACCCCCTGACGGGCGGCATTTCCACGGGCGGCATTTCCACGGGGCACGGGGCGGCCGGCACCCCGGAGGGCAGGGGCGGCCGGACCCGGCGAACTCGCCGACCGCACGCATCCCTGAACCGCACGCCCGAACCGCCCCAACCAGCGATAATCACCCAAAGTGACAAGTTGCGCACTACTGGTGTCCGATTTAGCGTTGTGCCTGCGGGTCGGCCGCCCTTCGCCGTTCACGCCCGGTCCGACTCTCCGCCGGAGAGACCGGGGTGAGGCCCGTCCAGGGCGCACGCCCGGCCCGTCGCGCCGGCACCCGACACCCGGCGCCCTTCGATTCCCTGACGGAAATCCCCCTGCTGGACACCCCCTGCCGGACACCCCCATGCGGGACACCCCTCGCCGAGGAGGACCACGATGCCGCAGTCGAAGCTCCGCAGGCTCGCCGTCGCCGCCGCCACCGGCACCCTCGCCACCCTCACCGCCATCGGCCCGGCCGTGGCCGACTCCGGCCCCGACGGCACGGACCCGCGCTCCGACAGCGAGGGTTTCCGCTCGGACAGCGGCGACTCCAGCGGCGACCCCCGTTCCGACAGCCGCTCCGACAGCCGCTCCGACAACGGCGACCAGCGCTCCGACGGCCGGGACCACCGCGCCCCGTACCGGGGCCGGGTCACCGCCCGGTCCGGTCTGATCCTGCGGGACGCCCCGAGCCTCCACGCGCGGATCGTCGGGCAGCTCCCCCACGGGACGGTCGTCCGGATCAGCTGCAAGGTCAACAGCGACGACGTGGCCGGAAACCCCCGCTGGTACCTGCTGGAGAACGGCCAGTGGGCCTGGGCCTCCGCGCGCTACATCGAGAACATCGGCCCCGCCCCGGCCTGGTGCTGACACCCCACCACCGGAGCGCCGACGGCGTCCTCCCGGCGTCCCCGCGCCGGGAGGACGCCGCAGCGTGGCGAACCTCCCGACGAAGCCCCGCCCGCATCCCCTGAGCGCCCGGCCTCCGCTCATCCGCACAGCCACACAAGACAGGCATGCCGGACTTGGGCGTTACCGCTTGGTACGTTTCCTGGCATGACCGCAACGAGAGCGGACGCGCCCCCGCCGGCTCTGCGCCTCCCCCAGCGGCGGGGGGTCGAACTCGCCCTGCTGGTCGGCGCCGTGCTCATCCCCGTCCTCGGCTACATCGAGGTCGGACTGGCCCGGCACGACGCCGTGCCGCGGGGCGCGGCCGGTTACGGCGCCGGGCTGGGCGTTCTCGCCCTGGTCGCCCATCTGACCGTCCGGTTACGGGCCCCCTTCGCCGACCCGCTGCTGCTGCCGATCGGCGTCCTGCTCAACGGCCTCGGCCTGGTCTTCATCTACCGGCTCGACCTGGAGACCCCCAAGAACCACGCCGCCCCCACCCAGCTCGTCTGGTCCGCACTCGGCGTCGGCTTCTTCATCGCCGTCGTCCTGCTGCTGCGGGACTACCGGGTGCTCCAGCGCTACGCCTATCTGAGCGTGGCCACGGCCCTGGTCCTGATGACCGTGCCGATCTTCTTCCCCGACACCAACGGCGCCAAGATCTGGGTCCGGATCGGGGGCCTGTCGTTCCAGCCCGGCGAGTTCGCCAAGATCCTGCTCGCGGTCTTCTTCGCCACCTATCTCGCCGCGAACCGGCACGCCCTGGCGTACACCGGCCGCCGCATCCGGAAGCTCCAGCTCCCCACCGGCCGAGTGCTGGGGCCGGTCGTGGCGATCTGGCTGGTCAGCGTCTGCGTCCTGGTCCTCGAACGCGACCTGGGCACCTCGCTGCTGTTCTTCGGACTCTTCGTGATCATGCTGTACGTGGCCACCGGCCGGACCGGCTGGATCGCCGTGGGGCTGCTGCTGGCGGCGGTCGGCGCCTTCGTCGTCGGCTCCCTGGAACCGCATGTGCACAGCCGCGTCGAGGCCTGGCTGGACCCCTTCGCCAGCATCGAGGACGGCCGCGGCACCGGTCAGCTCGCGGAGTCGCTGTTCGCCTTCGCCGCGGGCGGGATGCTGGGCACCGGACTCGGGCAGGGCCATTCCATACTGATCAGCTTCGCCGCCAAGTCCGACTTCATCCTCGCCACCGTGGGCGAGGAGCTGGGGCTCTGGGGACTCACCGCGGTCTTTCTGCTCTACGCCCTGCTGGTGGCCCGCGGCTACCGGGCGGCGCTCGCGCTGCGCGATCCGTTCGGACGGCTGCTCGCGGTCGGCCTCGCCGCGATCATCGCGCTCCAGGTGTTCGTCATCGCGGGCGGGGTGACCGGGCTGATCCCGCTCACCGGCATGGCGATGCCGTTCCTCGCACAGGGCGGCTCGTCCGTCGTCACCAACTGGATCATCGTGGCGCTGCTCATCGTGGTCAGCAACGCCGCCCGGCGGCCGCGCCCGACGACCGCCGACACCGGTGTCATCGCCTCCGTGGCGCCCGACGGCCCGGAGAACCCCGGGGAGGACCGGCCATGATCCGCTGCACCCGGCACGTCGCCGCCTTCAGCCTGCTGCTCCTGGTCGCGCTGCTCCTCAACGCCTCCCGGGTGCAGGTCCTCGAGGCGGACGACTACGACCACAACCAGGCCAACCGCCGTCTCGCCATCGCGCGGTACGACCGGCCGCGGGGCGACATCCTCGTCGGCGGCACCCCGGTCACCGGCTCGGTCGACACCCATGAGCGCCTGCGCTACGAACGCCGGTACTCCGACGGCCCGCTCTACGCCCCGGTCACCGGCTACGCCTCGCAGACGTACGGCACCACGCTGCTGGAGGGCACCGAGGACGACCTGCTCTCCGGCACCGACTCCCGGCTCGCCCGGGTGCCGCTGTGGAACGACCTCATCCGGAAGCGGCAGCCCGGCGGCGATGTGCACACCACCCTCGAAGCCGGCGTACAGCGCGCCGCCCACCAGGGGCTGAACGGCCGGCGGGGCGCGGTGGTCGCCCTGGAGCCGGCCACCGGCCGGATCCTCGCCCTGGTCAGCTCGCCGTCGTACGACCCGGGGGCGCTGGCGGGCACCGGCCCGTCCGTGACCGCGGCCTGGCAGCGGCTGAACACGAGCCCGAGCCGCCCCATGCTCAACCGGGCGCTGCGGCAGACCTATCCGCCGGGCTCCACGTTCAAGGTGGTGACCGCGGCGGCGGCGCTGGACGCGGGCGTGGTCGACGAGGTGCGGGACCCCACGGACACCGCGGACCCGTACCGGTTGCCGAACTCCGGCACCCGGCTCACCAACGAGGCCTCCGGCTGCGAGGACGCCACCCTGCTGCACGCCTTCGAGGTGTCCTGCAACACCGTCTTCGCCCGCCTCGGGGTGGACGTGGGGCTGCGCGGCATGGTGGACGCCGCGGAGAGCTTCGGCTTCAACGACAGCGGCCTGCGGATCCCGGTGCGGGTGGCGGAGAGCACCTTCGACACCTCGATGGACCGGGCGCAGCTCGCGCTCTCCTCGATCGGGCAGTTCGACACCCGGGCGACACCGCTGGAGATGGCCATGGTCGCGGCAGCGGTGGCCAACCGCGGGGTGATCCAACGCCCCACGCTGGTCCGGAAGGTGACCGCCGCGAACGGCCGGACGGTCTCCACCCACCGCCCCCGGACCTACCGGCGGGCGATGAGCCGGGAGACCGCGGACCGGCTCCGGGAGCTGATGGTCGCGGTGGTCACCGACGGCACCGGCACCCAGGCCTCGATCGACGGCGCCGAGGTCGGCGGCAAGACGGGCACCGCGCAGCACGGGGTCGACAACTCCGGTACGCCCTACGCCTGGTTCATCTCCTGGGCCCGCGCCGAGGGCGCGGCGAAGCCGGCGGTCGCTGTGGCGGTCGTCATCGAGGACGCGGAGGCGGACCGGGCGGACATCAGCGGCGGTGGCAGCGCGGCCCCGATCGCCCGGGAGGTGATGCGGGCCGCGCTGGACTGAGCCGGGGCCCGCGGCGGGTGCCCGCCCCCTGCTGACTCAGGGCGCGCGACGGGTAGCCGTCGACTGCCCACCCCTCGGCCGCCCCGGACCACCGGGCCACGGCCGTTGCCGCCGCCGCGCTCCCCGGCCCCGGGGCCGGCAGCCCTCCCCCACCCCGCGGATCAGCCGTCCGCCGCGGTGGCCCCCGCGGCGATGGCGTCCGTCACCTCCGCCGCGCGGGCCTCCTCCTCCGCGGCGAACCGCTGCGCGTCGAGCCGGTCGGCCAGCTCCTCGTCCTGGGCCATCAGCAGATCGAGGCTGGAGTCGCCCAGGTCGAACACGCCCATGTCGAGGTAGGCCCGCTGGAGGCGTTCGCCCCACAGGCCGATGTCCTTGACGCAGGGCACGATCCGGCTGAAGAGCAGCTTCCGGAAGAGGTGCAGGAATTCGGACTGCTCGGTGAACTCGGCGGCCTCCGCGGCCGGGATGCCGAAGTTCTGCAGCACCTCCGTGCCGCGCAGCCGGTCGCGCATGAGATAGCAGCCCTCGATCACGAACTCCTCGCGTTCCCGGAGTTCGGCGTCGCCGAGCTGCCGGTAGTAGTCGCGCAGCGCCATCCGTCCGAAGGCCACGTGCCGGGCCTCGTCCTGCATGACGTAGGCGAGGATCTGCTGCGGCAGCGGCTTGTCGGTGGTGTCCCGGATCATGCCGAAGGCGGCCAGGGCCAGGCCCTCGATGAGCACCTGCATGCCCAGGTACGGCATGTCCCAGCGCGAGTCCCGGAGGGTGTCGCCCAGCAGGGCCTGGAGGTTGTCGTTGATCGGGTAGAGCATCCCGACCTTCTCGTGCAGGAAGCGGCCGTAGATCTCGGCGTGCCGGGCCTCGTCCATGGTCTGGGTCGCGGAGTAGAACTTCGCGTCGAGGTCGGGGACGGACTCCACGATCCGCGCCGCGCAGATCATCGCGCCCTGTTCACCGTGCAGGAACTGGCTGAACTGCCAGGAGGCGTAGTGCCGTCGCAGCTCGCCGCGGTCGCTCTCGGTCATCCGGTCCCAGTAGCGGGTGCCGTACAGGGCCATGGACTCGTCGGGGGTGCCGAGCGGATCGTACGGGTCGACCTCCAGGTCCCAGTCGATCCGTTTGGCGCCGTCCCACTGCTTGTCCTTGCCCTTCTGGTAGAGGGCCAGGAGCCGGTCGCGGCCGTCGTCGTAGTCCCAGTTGAAGCGGGCCGCGCCGGACGCGGGCACCTGCCATTGACCATCCCCGGGATTCTGCGCGTAGAGCTCATGCGTCGTCATGGACGCCTCCTTGCCTTCACGACACCCGTACAGGGGCGGATGGTTGGCAGGCTCACACGCCGGTTACCCAGCGGTCAACAAGTCGGGCGCAAGGGATTGACGGTCTTGCTGACAAGCAGTCTCATAAGAGGGAAGCTGTCGGAGGGCAGCGCTCCGAAAGCCCGTTCCATCGCGCCCGTAGCAATCAACTACTCATCCCAGCAAGCGAGTTGAGGCCCGATCGCCGGGTGCGTCCGTGGCCTTCCTCCGGCCCGAAACGCCGATCAGCGAGGTGTTCCAGCGATGACGACCCCACCGGACAGCGTCGCGGCCCGGCCCTCCGCCCTCCGGGACGCGCTCGGACCGCTCCGCGACCGGGAGCAGGTCGCCCAGCGGCTGCTCGACTCTTCCGCGAAGCACTCCTTCGACCCGGACAACGAACTCGACTGGGACGCCCCGTTCGAGGACGACAAGTGGTTCTGGCCCCCGGAGCTCGTCTCGCTCTACGACACCCCGCTGTGGCGCCGGATGTCCGAAGATCAGCGCAGGGACCTGGCCCGGCACGAGGCCGCGTCGCTCGCCTCGCTCGGCATCTGGTTCGAGATCATCCTGATGCAGCTGCTCGTCCGGCACATCTACGACAAGCCCGTGACCAGCGCCCACGTCCGCTACGCGCTCACCGAGATCGCCGACGAGTGCCGGCACTCGATGATGTTCGCCCGGCTGATCCGCAAGGGCGGCACGCCCGTCTACCCGGTGTCGCGGCTGCACCACAACCTCGCCCGGATCCTCAAGACGGTCTCCACGACGCCCGGTTCGTTCGCCGCGACCCTGCTCGGCGAGGAGATTCTCGACTACATGCAGCGGCTGACCTTCCCGGACGAGCGGGTCCAGCCGCTGATCCGCGGCGTCACCCGCATCCATGTGGTGGAGGAGGCCCGGCACGTGCGCTACGCGCGCGAGGAGCTGCGCCGCCAGATGGTGTCCTGCCCGCGGTGGGAGGCCGAGCTGACCCGGATCAGCTCGGGCGAGGCCGCGCGGGTGCTCTCGCTCGCGTTCGTCAATCCGCAGGTCTACACCGACGTCGGTCTGGACCGGCGGGCGGCCGTGGCGCAGGTGAAGGCCAGCGGCCACCGCCGCGAGGTGATGCGGACCGGGGCCCGGCGGCTGACCGACTTCCTCGGCGACATCGGCGTGCTGCAGGGGGCGGGCCGCCGGCTGTGGCGCAGCTCGGGGCTGCTGGCGTAGCCCGTTCCGCGGGGCAGAGCCGGGACCGGGCCGGGGCAGAGCCGCCTCCCGCCGTCCACGCACCCTGCTCGCCCCGTGGCACGGCGGTTACCCTGCGGGACATGACAGGCAGCGGAACCGCCCCCACGGCACGGCCGACCCGCTCCCGCGGCGGAGGGCACGCCGTCGCGTACCGCAGGATGAGCGTCGAGCAGCGCCGCGCCCAATTGCTCACCGCGGCGCTGGAACTCTTCGCCCGCCACGCCCCGGAGGACGTCTCGCTGGACGACGTCGCCCATGCCGCCGAGGTCTCCCGGCCCCTGGTCTACCGGTACTTCCCGGGCGGCAAGCAGCAGTTGTACGAGGCCGCGCTGCGCAGCGCGGCCGACGAGCTGGAGCAGTGCTTCGCCGAGCCGCAGACCGGCTCGCTGACGGTCCGGCTGTGCCGGGCCCTCGACCGCTATCTGGCCTTCGTCGACGAGCACGACGCGGGTTTCACGGCCCTGCTGCAGGGCGGCAGCGTCGCCGAGACCTCCCGCACCGGCGCGATCGTCGACGAGGTCCGGCGGGCGGCGGCCGAGCAGATCCTGCTGCACATGGAGGTGCCGGACCCCGGGCCGCGGCTGCGGATGATGGTCCGCACCTGGATCACCGCGGTGGAGGCCGCCTCCCTGATCTGGCTGGACGAGACCGCCGGGGCGCCCCGGGGCCGCCGGCCGTCCGCCGGCGAGCTGCGCGACTGGCTGGTCGACCACTTCGTCGCCCTGCTCACCGCCACCGCGGCCGGCGATCCGCAGACCGCGCGGGTGACGGTGGCCGCGCTGGCGCTGGAGCGGGCGGACGGACCGGCGGGGTCCCTGGCCCGGCGGGTCGTACCGCTGGTGAGCGGGGCCGCCCATCTGCTGGACGGCGGCGCCCCGGCGGGTGGCAGCGGGCACGCCGGCTGACGGCGGGCCCGGGCGGGCGCCGCCCGGCGCACCGGGTGAAGATGGTGCGGTGAGAAGCGAGGACACACTCTTTGTCGGCGGCCCGCTGGACGGCAGGGTCCTGCCGGTGCTCCTGGGGATGACCGGCCATCCGCCCAAGGTGTACGAGGTTCCGGTGCCCGGTCCGGAGGGCGGCGAGCCGACGGTCCATGTCTATCTGCGCGTCCCGGCCGGGCACTCCAGGCTGGGGATCCAGCGCGGGTGGAAGTACGCGTACGCACCGGAGGGCCGGCCGGCGGGCGGTCCGAAGTGGCCGTGGTCGAAGCCCGGCCGGTGACACCGTCCGCGGTCGCGGACCGGCCGTCCGGACCGCGGGCCCGTCCGGCACGACAGCCGGGACCGGCTCCCGGGGCGGCGCGGCGGGAGCCGCGGCGTGGTCCATGCGTGGCCGGTTCGTCCGGCCCCGACCATAGATCCCGACAATACGACCATCTCTGAAATAGTGTCAGGAGACCGGGCAATCCGCCCAGCTCTCTGATGCACCGGAGGTGAGTCCGTGTCAGGACGGTTCGCACGGTCGGTCCGTACGGCGGCGGTGGCCGCCGGAACCGCGCTCGCGGTGTCGGCTCCGCCGCCGCTCGCCGGTGCCGCCCCCGCCGACCCGCCCGTCAGGGAGCTGCTGACGCAGCTTCAGACCTACTACCGGAAGGCCGAGGAGGCCGGCGAGGCGTACAACGCCACCGAGGAACGGTTCCGAAGGCAGCGGACCGAGGTCATCCGGCTCAACGGCCGGCTGGCCACCGCCCGGACGAAGCTGGCGAAGGGGCAGGGCGCCGCGGCCCGCCTGGTCCGGGACCAGTACCAGGGGTCCACCGCTGAGCTCTCCCCCTATCTGCGGCTGCTGCTGAGCCGCCGGCCGCAGACCTTCCTCGATGAGGACCACCTCCTCCGGCGGGCCGCGGACGAACGTGCCGAGGCTCTGGTCCGGCTGGCCCGGGGCGAGCGCCGGCTCGCCGGTCTGGCGCGCGAGGCCCGGACCGCGCTGGAGCGGCAGCAGGCGCTGGCGCGGCGCCGGGTGGAGCAGCGGGACACGGCGCAGCGCCGGCTCGACGAGGTGGAGCGGATGCTCGCCTCGCTGTCCGAGGAGCAGTTGGCCCAGCTGGGCCGGCTGGAGCAGGAGGACACCGGCACCGCTCAGCGGGCCCTGATGGGGTCGGGTGCGCTGGATGCGGAGCGCCCGCCGTCCCGGGCGGGCGACCGGGCCGTGCGGTACGCGGTCGGGCAGATCGGCCGGCCGTACGCCTGGGGCGCGGTGGGGCCGGACTCCTTCGACTGCTCCGGGCTCACCCAGCAGGCGTGGACCCGCGCGGGGCGGTCCGTCCCGCGGACCAGCCAGCAGCAGTGGAAGCAGCTGCGGCGGGTGCCGCTGCGGGACGCCCGGCCCGGTGACCTGGTGGTGTACTTCCCGGAGGCGACCCACGTGGCCCTGTACCTCGGCGGGGGCATGGTGGTGCACGCCCCGCGGCCGGGCGCGGACGTGAAGATCTCGCCGCTTGCGGCCAACCCCCTGCTGGGCGTGGTCCGGCCGGACGACGGCGAGCCGTCGCTGACGCGCTACGTCCCGCCGGAGCTCCCCGAGGGCGCGACGGGCGGGGACGACACGGGGTACTCCGGGGCTCCGGAGCAGCGGGAGGCGTGATCCGCGGCGGGCCGCCCCGGGGGTTCCGGGCGGCCCGTGGGTGCCGGGACGCCGCGTGGGGTACGGGGTGGTTCCGGGCCTCGTGGGTCCTGAGCGATTCCGGGCGCCCCGTGGGGCCCGGGCGATTCCACGGGTTCCGTGGGTACCAGGCGGTTCCGGGCGGGAACCCGGCCCGGATCCCGCGCCAGGAACGGCCACCGGGCGCCCCGCGTCACCGTGCGAGGGAGACGGGGCGCCCGGTGCGGGGCAGTGGGTGGACCCGTCCGACGGCGGCCGGCGGCCACGACCACCGGCGGCCGACGGACTGCCGGCCGGAGCCCGTCAGGCTCCCGCGACCGACTCCAGGTACGCCGCCGTCTTCTCCGGCTCGTAGAAGAAGTTCTCGAAGTCGGCCGGGTTGTTGAAGCCGTTGGCGAAGCGGTCGGCGACCGGCTGGAGCTGACCGGCGGCGCCGATCAGGTTCAGGATGTGCTCCGGCGGCGGGGCCAGCATCGCGTTGGTCCACTTGGTGACGTGCTGGGCGGTGTCCCAGTAGCGGTCGAAGGTGGCCTGCATCCACTCCTCGTCGAACGGCTTGTCGCCGTGCTCGACGATGCTCGCCAGGTAGGCGGCGGCGCACTTCGACGCCGAGTTGGAACCCTGGCCGGTGATCGGGTCGTTGGCGACGACCACGTCGGCCACGCCCAGCGCGAGCCCGCCGCCGGGCAGCCGGCCGACCGGGTTGCGCACCGTCGGGGCGTACCGTCCGGCGAGCGTGCCGTTGGCGTCGGTCAGCTCGACCTTGGTGGCGCGCGCGTACTCCCAGGGAGTGAACTTCTCCATCAGCTCCAGGGTCAGCGCCAGGTGCTCCTTGGGGTCCTTGACGCCCTGGAACGCATCCAGCGGCCCGCCGGGGATGCCCTCCCAGAAGAGGATGTCGGCCCGGCCGGAGTTGGTGTAGGTGGGCATGATGAACAGCTCACCGACGCCCGGCACCAGGTTGCAGCGGACGGCGTCGGTCTCCGGGTGCTCCGGGCGCGGGCCCAGGCCGTGCACGTAGGAGACGGCCAGCGCGCGCTGCGGGGTGTCGTACGGGGAGCGGGAGGCGTCGCGGCCGAACATCGAGACCAGCTCGCCCTTGCCGGCCGTGACCAGCACCAGGTCGTAGCGGCGGGAGAAGAAGTCGAGGTCGGAGACGGCGGCGCCGTGGATGACCAGCTGGCCGCCGCGCTGCGCGAAGGTCTCCATCCAGCCGGCCATCTTCACCCGCTGGTCGACGGACTGCGCGTAGCCGTCGAGCGAACCCAGCCAGTCGATGATGCGCCCGCGGCTCTCGCCCTCGGCCGGCGGCTCGGGGTTGGCCACGGAGACGCCGAGTCCCTCGATCCGCGGGGCCTGGCTCTCCCAGAAGTTGATCTGGAGATCGCGCTCGTGCTGGAGCGCGGTGTGGAACATGCACTGGGTGGACATCACGCGCCCGGTGCGTATCTCGTCCGCCGTGCGGTTCGACATCAGGGTGACCTCGTACCCCTGCGACTGCAGGCCCAAGGCGAGCTGGAGACCGGACTGGCCGGCCCCCACGACGAGTATCTTCCGCATGACTGGGCTCTCTCTCAACACATAAAAAGGAACGCTGCGTTCCGGAACAGCGGGGCCGAGGCTACGTCACTGAGGAGTGACGTCAAGAGCGTGGCCCACCAGCTGCAACAGCGATTCGACGACGGTGATCCGCTTCCGCGCGTCCATGATCACCACCGGCACGTGCGCCGGAACGGACAACGCCTCGCGCACATCCGCCACTTCGTACGCGGGCGTGCCCTCGAAGTGGTTGACCGCGACGACGTACGGGAACCCGCAGCTCTCGAAGTAGTCGAGGGCCGGGAAGGAGTCGTCCAGCCTGCGGGTGTCGGCCAGCACGACGGCGCCGATCGCCCCGCGCACCAGGTCGTCCCACATGAACCAGAAGCGCTGCTGGCCGGGCGTGCCGAAGAGGTAGAGCACCAGGTCCTGGTCGAGCGTGATCCGGCCGAAGTCCATGGCGACCGTCGTCGTGGCTTTGTCCGGGGTCGCGGCGAGGTCGTCGACGCCCTCACTGGCCTGCGTCATCACCGCCTCGGTGGTGAGCGGAGTGATCTCCGAGACCGAGCCGACGAAGGTCGTCTTGCCGACGCCGAAGCCGCCGGCCACCACGATCTTGGTGGCGATGGGGGCCCGGGTGTGGTCGGTCTGCCAGCTCTGCAGACCCTCTTCGGTGGCCCCGCCCGCGGTCATGGTGCTGGCGTCAGAGCCTGCGAAGTCCACTGAGCACCCTTTCGAGCAGCGCGCGGTCGGGCCGGCCGGTGTCGTTCCCGGAGCCGTAGACGCGGATCTTTCCCTGGTCGGCCAAGTCGCTGAGCAGCACGCGGACCACGCCCAGCGGCATGCTCAACAGCGCGGAGATCTCGGCGACCGACCGCATGCGGCGGCACAGCTCGACGATCATCCGCATTTCCGGCATGACACGGTCGGCCCACCCGCCGGAGGTGAGCTCCCGCCGCTCCTCGGGGGCGTCGAGCGCCGCCACGAAGGTCTCGACGAGCAGCACATGGCCGAACCGGGTGCGGCCACCGGTCAGCGAGTACGGGCGTACACGGGCGGGTTTGCGGTCCCCGCCTCGGGTGGGCAGCTTGGGCGAGGAGGTCACTGGTCCCTCTCCATGGACTTGCGCAGTTCGCTGCGGAGTTCGGGGGTGAGCACGTGGCCGGCACGGCCGACGAACAGGGCCATGTGGTAGGCGACGACGCTCATGTCGCAGTCGGGGGTGGCGTGCACACCGAGCAGCGAACCGTCGCTGATCGACATGACGAAGAGGCTGCCCTCGTCCATCGCGACCATGGTCTGCTTGACGCTGCCGGCGTCCATCAGCCGGGCGGCGCCGGTGGTGAGGGCGCCGAGACCGGACACGATGGTGGCGAGGTCGGCACTCGATCCCCGGGGGCCTTCCCGCTGCTCGCCCGTCCGCTGCGCCGCGAGCCCCGGGTCGGAGGCGAGCAGCAGCAGACCGTCGGACGAGACGACCGCGACCGCGTGGACGCCGGGTACCTCGTCGACCAGATTGCTCAGCAGCCAGTGCAGGTTACGGGCCTCGTTGCTCCCGCCGTGACCCGTCGCCCGGTGCCCCGGGCCGGCCTTGGTATACGCGTTCAACCGCGTGCCTCCTCGACTGTGCCACCGTCGTCCTGGGCCCCCGTCTGGTGCTGTCCGGTTCGTTCCACGGTCTCGGCCTCGGCGTCGCGTCGGCCGTCGCGACTGCCCTGCTGGAATCCGCCGAGCCTGCGGCGCAGGGCATCGGCGTCGACGGAACCCTTGCGCTCCCGCTTGGGTCCCGTGGGCGCCACGGCCTTGGGCGTCCGCTTGGGCAGCCCCTTGTCCGTGACGCGCTCCCACTTCGGTGCCCGCTGCTCGGGCTCTTCCCCCTCCGCGGACGGCTGCTGCGCAGACTCCGCGGCGTCCTGTACCGGCTCCGCGGCCGGGGCCGCCCCGGCCGGGCCGTCGGCCCGCTCCCACTGGGCCGCCCGCGGGCCGGACTCCCGGCTCGCGTCGCCGGCCGCCGGAGCGTCCGCCGCCTGGGCCGCGTCCGCCGGGTCGGCCTGCTGCGGCACCCGGATCGACTGGGTCGGCTGGTCGAGCCGCCCGGTCGTCGCTTCGTCCTCGGTGCGGGCGTGCTCCTCGGACCCGGCGGCGTACGGGGCGTCCGGGGCGGTCCCGCCGACCGGCTCCTGATCCTGCTCCGGCTCCTGCTCCGACTGCGCTTCCGCGACGGCCCGTTCGGCCGCCGCCACCAGCGGGTCGTCGGAGGTCAGGGCCAGCGACGGGGCACCGGGCTCCCGGGGCTCCTCCTGCGCCGGCCGCTCGGTCTCCGACGGCTGCGGCGCCTCCGGAGACAGCGTGAGCGGGTCCGGCAGCGGGGTCTCGCCCGTCGGGGCGCCGTCCGGGTCCGGGCCGGACGGGGCTTCCGCGGCCTGCTCCGGAACGCTCCCGCCGGGCGCGGCCGGGGACTGCTGTGCGTCGGGCGCCGGGGCCGCGGGCTCCTGCGGCCCGGCGTCCGCCGCGGACCGCGCCGCGGGCAGGACGGCCGCACGGCGCGGCAGCGCGTTGGAGTTGGCCTCCGCGACCGAGCCCGGCAGGCTCACCGCGGGGGTGCCGCCCGGCTTCCCGGACGTCGAACCTCCGGCGGCGGTCGGCGCGGGACGGGTCGGGAGTATCGACTTGGGGAGGACGACCACGGCCGCCACCCCGCCCTGCTTCTGGTCGCGCAGCTGCACCCGGACGCCGTGCCGGGCCGCGAGCCGGGCCACCACGTAGAGCCCGAGCCCGAGCGCGTGGTCCTCGCCGGTGGCACCGGCGGCGTCGTGCGGATGCGGGTCGGCGAGCCGGGCGTTCAGCTCCGCCAGCCGCTCCTCGGTCATCCCGATGCCCTCGTCCTGGACGGAGAGCATGACCTCACCGCTCTCCATCAGCCAGCCGGAGAGCTCGACATCGGCGTCCGGCGGGGAGAACGCCGTGGCGTTCTCCAGCAGTTCCGCGACGAGGTGGCTGACGGCGTCGGCGGCGAAGCCCGCGATCCGGGCGTGCGGCGGGAGGGACTGGATCTGCACCCGCTCGTAGCGCTCGATCTCGCTGACGGCGGCGCGCAGCACGTCCAGCAGCGGCACCGGACCGCTGTGCCCGTTGCCGTACTCGGAACCGGCGAGGACCAGCAGGTTCTCGCTGTACCGCCGCATCCGGGTGGCCAGGTGGTCGAGCTTGAAGAGGGTGTCCAGCCGCTCCGGCTCCTGCTCCCGGTCCTCCAGCCCCTCGATCACGCCTAGCTGCCGCTCGACCAGGCCGAGGGTGCGCAGCGCGAGGTTGACGTGGCTGCCGTGGATCCGGTCCTGGATGCCGGCGAGCAGCTCGGTGAGCTCCTTCTGCTTGCCGAGCAGTTCCTCCCGCTGGTCGGCCAGGCGCTGCCGTTCGGCGACCAGCCGGGTGCGGTCGTCGCCGAGCTGCTCGGACCGGCCGTGCTGCCGGGCCGCGGCCTCCCGCAGCTCGTTGACGGCCGCGACGACCTCGGCGAACTCGTCGTTGCGGCCGGTGTAGCGCACCGGCTCCTCCGTGACCGGGTCGGCCGCGACCCGGCGGGCGCCGCGCCGCAGCGCGGACAGCGGCCGGGTCATGGAGCGGGCCGCCGACATGCTGATGCCGACCGCGAGCAGCAGGCAGACCACGCCCAGCGCGATCCGCGTCTCCAGCGCGGTGACGTCGTCGTCGCGCAGCTGGGCGAGCCGGCTGGTCCCGGTGGAGGTGAGGGCGGACTCCGCGGCCCGCATCCGGTCGACCCGGGCGGACAGGGCGGCGTCGACCCGGTTGCGGTTGAGCCGGACGTCCTGCGCGGAGAGCCGCGGCTGGTCGGTGAGCCGGGCCAGATAGGCCTCGGCGGTGCCGACCTCGGTGCCGTTGACGGTGCTGGTGTAGCGGTCGGCCGCGGCCTCGGGGGCCGTCTGGTCGAACTCGGCGAGCGCCGCCTGCTCCTGCACCCGGGCGCGCTGGCCGGCGGCGGCGAGCTGCGGCTGGCTGCCCCCGCCGGAGAGCGCGCCGAGGAGCAGCGCGCGGGTGGCCGAGGCCTGTTCGACAGCGCGGCCGAGGGCGGGCAGCGCCTCGGTGGAGCCGTCGGTGGCGCGCGGCGGTGTCCGGCGGGCCAGATCGGTGGAGACGCCGTGCAGCGCCTGGACGGCCTCGCTGTACGCGGTGAAGGTGCGCAGCGCGTCGCCCCGGCCGGAGAGCGCCTCCTGGCGCAGCTCGGGCAGGGCATCCAGGACGCGCCGCAGGTCGGCCGGGGCGTCCGGGCGGATCTCCGTCACCTGACGGTCGACCCGGGCGCGGCGGGTCTCGGAGACGGCCGCGGCGCCGGAGGAGTTGCTGCGGCGGGCCGCGACGAACTCCGTCATCACGTCCCGCTCGTCGGCGAGGGAATGGGCGAGCGCGACGGCCTGCCCGTTCAGTTCCGACAGGGTGACGAGCCGCTGGGACTCCGTCACGTCATGGGAAGGGCCGGCAATACCGGGGGCGGCCGCCGCGATGACGGCGACGCCCACCACGGCCACCGACGCGACCAGACGGTTGCGGACCCGCGCGGTGCGCTGCGGCGTGGGGTTCGCCCCGCCGCCCTCCGTGCCCTTCGGTCCACGATCTCTGCCCCGAGGCCACATCTTCTGCACCGGTGCTCGCAATCTGTACTCGTCCGCCCATGGCCGAGGTGACGACAGTTCACTGGCTGACCTGCTGCGCGCGGAGCGCGACGGGCGTCCACCCCCACCCCGAGGTACGAAATCGACCATTCCAGTACCGGTGTGGGCGAGGCATTCATCGCCCGGCTGGCCACCCGAACGAGTGAACATCACGACTGAGTTGAGGAACAACTCCTTCGACACCCTGTCTAACGGGTTCCGCGCGCGCCGGTTGGTAAAGACCGCGGGGGCCTGGCAAGATGCCCGCCCGCAGCACGCAGGAGCCCGTCGAATCCGGTGGAATCCCGGCAGCCGGGACACCGCCGGGGCGGTTCCCGCGCAGGTCAGAGCCGTTTGGCCGAAAGCGTGCGGACGTCCGGCAGACTGGCCGCATGCGCATCGACGTCACCACCGAACCCGGGGATCCCCAACACCCCAACGAGGACTACGCATCGGTGGCCCTACCAGCGTCGGGCCGAGGCGGTGCGCTCGTCCTGCTGGACGGGGTGACCCCACCGGAGGACGAGGCCGGATGCACGCACGGTGTTCCGTGGTTCACCGCCCGCCTCGGCGGTGCCCTGCTCGAACTGTCCGGTTCGCGGCGGGATATGACGCTGACATCCTGCCTCGCGGACGCCATCAGGCGCGCCGCGGACGCTCACTCCGGGGCGTGTGACCTTTCTCACGTCCGCACTCCGCAGGCCACCGTCGTGGCTGTGCGCTGGGACGACGCCGTGGTGGAGCACCTGGTGCTGTCGGACTCCGCGCTGCTGCTCGAAGCGGCGGACGGCACCGTCACCCCGGTCCTCGACGACCGCCTCCACCGACTCCCGGACTCCGTACGGGCGCTGGGCGCCACCGCGCGCTCCCTGCCGCGTGGTTCGGCGGAGCGGGCGGCGGCGCGTGCGGAGTACGGCCGCGCCGTCGAGTCCCTGCGCAACGCCACGGGCGGGTTCTTCACCGCCGCCGCCGATCCGGAGGTGGCCCAGCTGGCCGTGACCGGCAGCACGCCGCGGTCGGACGTCCGGGCGGTCGCCGCGCTGACGGACGGCGCGGCCCGCTGGACCGAGGTCTTCCACAAGGGCGACTGGGCGGCGTGCCTTTCGCTGCTGCGCGGGGCGGGAACCCGGGCGCTGGTCACCGCGGTACGGGAGGCGGAGGCCGCCGACCCGGAGGGCGAGGCGTACCCGCGGGGGAAGGCACGGGACGACGCGTCGGTGGTGTTCGCGGAGCTCTGACGGTGGGCCGGGGACGGCAGGCCGGACATTGCGGGGGCCGGCCGGTGGTTCTGCCGACAGGCCGGAGGTTGCGGTGGCCGACCGGAGGTTCTGACGGCAGGCCGGCTGCCCTGAGTGGACCGGAGGCCCGGCGACCCTGCGAGGGGCTGCCGGGCCTCCGTGCGGTGTGCGCGAGGGGCGTCAGGCCTTGACCGGCAGCGACACCAGCGCGCGGGACCGGAACGAGGTCCGCCACGGCAGTTCGTCCGCCGCACCTGCCAACGCCAGGTCCGGGAAGCGGCGCAGCAGAGTGTCCAGCGCGATGCCGATCTCCATGCGGGCCAGGGGCGCCCCGAGGCAGTAGTGGATGCCGTGCCCGAGGGAGAGATGGCCGGTGTCCTCGCGCCGGATGTCGAAGCGGTCCGGATCCGGGTAGCGGTCGGGGTCGCGGTTGGCGGAGGCCAGGCACAGCAGCACCGTGTCACCGGACGGGATATCCACGCCGCCGACGTCCATCGTCTCCAGCGGGAAGCGCCGGATGGCCATCTGGCCAGGCATGGCGAAGCGGTGGATCTCCTCGACCGCCCCGGGCAGCAGGCCGGGGTCGGCCCGGAGGGCTTCGAGTTGCCCGGGGTGTTCGAAGAGCGCCAGCAGACCGGCGCTGATGAGGTGCTGTGCGTTCTCGCTGCCTGCCATGAGGATGAGAAAGGCCAGGGAGACCAGTTCGTCCTCGCTGAGCCGGTCGCCCTCGTCGCGGACGGCGATGAGCTCGGAGAGCAGATTGCCGTCCGGCTCGGCACGGCGCAGCGCGACGAGGTCGGTCAGAAAGCGGTGGAGGAACTCGACGGCCTCGGCGATCTGGCGGGGGTGCTCCGGGGTGAACATCTCGGCGACGCGGTCCGCGAACGGCCGACGGTCCGCCTCGGGTACGCCGAGGAGGTCGCCGATGACGGCCAGCGGCAGCGGCAGGGAGTAGTCGGCCACGATGTCGGCCGAGCCGTCCTTCTCGATGCGCTGCGCCAGGCCGTCGGCGAGCCGGTCGGCAGTGGCCTGGACGCGCTCGCGCAGTGCCTCGACGGACCGGGGTGTGAAGCCCTTGGAAATGAGCCGGCGCAGGCGGAGGTGGTGGTCGGGGTCGATGTTGAGGAGATTGGCGTCCAGCGCCGGGGGCAGCGAGAAGCCCTTGTACCCCTCCCCCGAATCGTCCTTGTTCACCGACAGCCGGGGGTCGGCGAGACCGGCCCGGACGTCCGCCTCGCGGGTGACGAGCCAGACCGGCGACCCGTCGGGGAGGGCGATGCGGTGCACGGGGTGCTCGGCACGGAGGCGGGCGTACAGCGGGTAGGGGTCCTTCAGGCACGCGGTGTCGAAGGGCTGGGGCAGGGCCTCGCGCTCGGCGGAGGTCTCCGTCGTCATGGTGAGCTCCCTTTTTCGGAACTGCGGGGGCGCTCCCCGGTAGTTGCCCGTCGGTTGCTACTCGTCGGTTTCGCTTTCCACGTTCAGACGGTTGAGCAACCTGGCCAGTTCCGCGATCTCGCCGCTGTCCCAGGTGGCGAGCTTCCGGACGTACCGCGCACGGCGGGCTTTGCGGACGGCGGAGAAACGGGTGCGGCCCTCGTCGGTGAGCGCCACGAGGGAGGCCCGGCCGTCGGCGGGGTCCGGTTCCCGGACCACCAGACCGAGGTCCTCCAGGGCCCGCAGCTGACGGCTCATCGTCGCCTTGCCGACGCCGAAGTAGCCCGCGAGATCGGTGGCCCGCTGCGCTCCGGCGTCCTCCAGCCGGACGAGCAGCCCGTAGGCGGCCGGTTCGAGGTCGGGGTGGACCGCGCGGGCCATCTCGCCGGAGGAGGCCCGGGCGCGGCGCAGGAAGACCGCCAACTCCCGTTCCAGCGCGAGAAAGGCCTGGTCCCCGCCGTCGGTGCGGTCGGCTCCGGCCGTCTCCTCGGGGCCGCCGGCCCCAGTGTTGTGCACGTCAGCACCCTCTCCGGCTGTCCTCTGCGGGGTTCTCCCCGGCGGCGGCTGGTGCCGCTCTCCCCAGTATTTCTCAGAAGCGGCAGGGACTGTCATCTGCCCCTTCGGGCCTGGCACCGCCGCCGGGCGGCGCCTCTGCGGGCTTTGGCGCAGCGGGAGCGCACGGCGGGGCGGGCCGGAGGCACGCGAACGGCCGGGCGGCCTGGTGTTCCCGGGCCGCCCGGCCGCCGCGGTGGTGGTGGTGGTGGTCGTGGTGGCGTAGGTGCGTGCGCCGGTCCGGAGCCGTTACGCGGCCGCCCGCACCGGGGCCGCCGTGGACTCCAGGGCCAGCTCCATGACCTGACGGACGTCGGAGACGGGGTGGACGTCCAGCTTCTCCAGGATCTCGGCGGGCACATCGTCGAGGTCGGCCTCGTTCCGCTTGGGGATCACCACGGTGGTGACGCCCGCCCGGTGCGCGGCCAGCAGCTTCTGCTTCACGCCGCCGACGGGCAGCACCCGTCCGGTCAGCGACACCTCGCCGGTCATCGCCACGTCGTCGCGGACCCGCCGGCCGGACAGCAGCGAGGCGAGCGCGGTGGTCATGGTGATGCCCGCGCTCGGCCCGTCCTTGGGCACCGCACCGGCCGGTACGTGCAGGTGCACGCCCCGCTCCTTCAGGTCGCCGACGGGGAGTTCCAGCTCCGCGCCGTGCGAGCGCAGGAAGGAGAGCGCGATCCGCGCCGACTCCTTCATGACGTCACCGAGCTGCCCGGTGAGCGTCAGCCCGCTGCCCCCGGTCTCCGGGTCGGCGAGCGAGGCCTCGACGAAGAGGACGTCGCCGCCCGCCCCGGTGACCGCGAGTCCGGTCGCCACGCCGGGCACCGCGGTGCGCCGCTCGCCCGGGTCCTGGGCGGACTCCGGCACGTGGTGCGGGCGTCCGACGAGCGGCCGCAGGCCGTCCGGGCCGACGGTCAGCGGCAGTTCCTGCTCGCCGAGCTCATGCCGGGCCGCGACCTTGCGCAGCAGCCGGGCGACGGCCCGCTCCAGGTTCCGTACGCCCGCCTCGCGGGTGTACTCCCCCGCCAGCCGGCGCAGCGCCTCGTCCTCCAGCACCACCTCGCCGGGCTCCAGGCCCGCCCGCTCCAGCTGGCGCGGGAGCAGGTGGTCGCGGGCGATGACGACCTTCTCGTCCTCGGTGTAGCCGTCCAGCCGGACCAGTTCCATCCGGTCGAGCAGCGCCTCCGGGATCGCCTCCAGGACGTTGGCGGTGGCCAGGAAGACCACGTCCGACAGGTCGAGCTCGACCTCCAGGTAGTGGTCCCGGAAGGTGTGGTTCTGGGCCGGGTCGAGGACTTCGAGCAGGGCGGCGGCCGGGTCGCCCCGGAAGTCGGACCCCACCTTGTCGATCTCGTCGAGCAGCACCACCGGGTTCATGGACCCGGCCTCCTTCACGGCGCGGACGATCCGGCCGGGCAGCGCGCCGACGTAGGTGCGCCGGTGGCCGCGGATCTCCGCCTCGTCCCGGACGCCGCCGAGCGCGACCCGGACGAACTTCCGGCCCATCGCGCGGGCGACACTTTCCCCGAGCGAGGTCTTTCCCACGCCGGGAGGCCCGACGAGGGCGAGGACGGCACCGCCGCGGCGGCCGCCGACGACGCCCAGCCCGCGGTCGGTGCGCCGCTTGCGCACGGCCAGGTACTCGGTGATGCGCTCCTTCACATCGTCGAGGCCGGCGTGGTCGGCGTCGAGGACGGCCTTGGCGCCGGGTATGTCGTACGCGTCCTCGGTCCGCTCGTTCCACGGCAGTTCCAGCACGGTGTCGAGCCAGGTGCGGATCCAGCCGCCCTCGGGGCTCTGGTCGGAGGACCGCTCCAGCTTGTCGACCTCCTTGAGGGCCGCCTCGCGCACCTTCTCCGGGAGGTCGGCGGCCTCGACCCGGGCCCGGTAGTCGTCGGACTCGTCGTCCGGGTCGCCGCTCAGCTCGGAGAGCTCCTTGCGGACGGCCTCCAGCTGGCGCCGCAGCAGGAACTCCCGCTGCTGCTTGTCGACGCCCTCCTGGACGTCCTTGGCGATGGACTCGGCGACGTCCTGCTCGGCGAGGTGCTCGCCGAGCCAGCCGACGGCCAGCCGGAGGCGGGCCACCGGGTCGGTGGTCTCCAGCAGCTGCACCCGCTGCCGCACGGTCAGGAACGGCGAGTAGCCGGCGTTGTCGGCGAGCTGGGAGACGTCGTCGATCTGCTGCACCCGGTCCACCACCTGCCAGGCGCCGCGCTTGCGCAGCCAGCTGGTGGCGAGGGCCTTGTACTCCTTCATCAGATCGGTGACCGAGCCCGGCAGCCCCTCGCCGTCGGGGCCGGTGGGGGTGACCTCCTCGACCCGGGTGCCCTCGATCCAGAGAGCGGCGCCGGGCCCGGTGGTCCCGGCCCCCACGCGCACCCGGCTGACGCCGCGGATGAGCGCGCCGGGGTCGCCGTCGGAAAGCCGGCCGACCTGTTCGACGGCGCCGAGCGTGCCGATCCCGGCGTAGGTGCCGTCGACCCGTGGGACCAGCAGCACCTGTGGTTTGCCGCCCTCGGACCGCGCGGCGGCCTGCGCGGCCTCCACCGCGGCCCGCACCTCGGTGTCGGACAGGTCCAGCGGCACCACCATTCCGGGCAGCACGACCTCGTCGTCGAGCGGCAGTACGGGCAGGGTGAGCGGTGTGGACGTCGAAGCCATGATCTCCCCTTCGGCAGTCAAGTTGAGCGCTAATGACTCAATGCCGGGAGGGGGCGGGATGTTCCCCCGGGGGCGTTCGCTGTGAGCGATCGGTCGCCGGGCGTGCCCGACAGGGGTAACCGACGCGCGGCGCAACATCTTCCGTCCGGTCCGCCCGCCCAGGGCTGCACACGGCACCGGCCGGGAGCGCGACAGCGGCGGCGCACACCAAAGGGGACACGTGTCAAAGGGGCACGAGGTAACACACCGTGCAGTGACCATCACCACAATCGATGTATTCAGCACGAATCCGTCGCCCTTCCCCATAGATTGGTCCGAGCCGAACAGGTCTCGAACATTCGGGACCAACAGGCCTTATACACAGGGGGATTCATGCGCATGACCATGCCGAGCAAGCGGAAGCGAGCGATGGTCGGAGCCGTCGCCGTGCTGGCCCTCGCCGTTCCCGCGGCGAGCGCCGTGGCGGCCGAGATCAGCGGCAGCCGGCTTCCGTTCTCCGTGGCCACCGCGGGCAACAAGGAGGACGGTGACCGCTGGAAGGGCAAGAGCAGCGGCCACGCCAAGGCGTGCGGCGACGTCCCGGTCAATGACACCAGGACGTTCAGCGCGTACATCTATGAGGACCGCAGCTTCCGCCCCGACCCGAAGATAGCCAGCACCTCGCGCAGCTACCGCTCGGGTTACGGCTGTGGCTCGTACAAGGGCACCAGCACCAGCACCAAGTACTACACCCAGGCCACATGGGCCGGCATTCCCGGCAGCCGCGCCTACGGCTACGTGAACGCCCAGAACTGATCAGGAACGCGGTGTCACTTCTCAACAGCGCCGCCGCGACCGGCTCCGAGCCGGTCGCGGCGGTCGCCGACGTCTCCATGCGCTACGGCTCGCTGACCGCGCTGGACCAGGTCTCGCTGGAGTTCCCACCCGGGGTCACCGGCCTGCTCGGTCCCAACGGCGCGGGCAAGAGCACCCTGCTCTCCCTGCTGAGCACCGCACGCAGACCCGCCGACGGCACCGTGACCCTGCTCGGGGAGCAGGCCACCAAGGGCGCCGGCGTGCGGCGCCTCCGTCGGCGGATCGGTGTCCTCCCCCAGCACTTCGGCTTCTACCCGCGCTTCACCGTGCTCGAGTTCACCGAGTACGCCGCATGGCTGCGCAAGGTCCCCGCGGCCGGCCGCCGCGAGGCCGCCCGGGAGGCGCTGCGGCACGTGCAGATGGACCGCCATGCCGACCGCAGGATGAGCGAACTCTCCGGCGGCATGCTGCGGCGCGTCGGCATCGCCCAGGCCATGGTCAACAAGCCGGCGCTGGTCCTCCTGGACGAGCCGACCGTCGGACTCGACCCCGCCCAGCGCGTCGGGTTCCGCAGCTTGATCCGGGGACTCGGTGAGCAGTCGGCCGTCGTCATGAGCACCCATCTCGCCGAGGACGTGGCACACGTGTGCGACCGGGTCGCGGTGCTCCTGGAGGGCACGGTCCGCTTCACCGGCACGGTGTCCGAGCTCTGTGCCCTCCCGCACGGGGACGGCAGCGCGGACGACGCGCCCGAGGTGGACGGCGGATCGGTGGAGGCCGGATACCTGCATCTCGCCGGGGCGGAGGCGGTGGGGCCGTGATCCGCATTCTGACGACCGAGATGTGGCGAGGCGAGGCCAAGTGGGTGGCCGCCCTGATGACGGCCGTCGGCGCCTGGTACTTCGCCTCCGAGGACCCTGCACAGAGCGACTGGATCGGCTGGTGGACCCAGACCAGCATGAACGTCCAGCTCTTCGGTGTGATCGTGATGGGCTCGGTGATGAGCGGCGTCGCCGCCTGGGGAGCCGGCCGCGACCACCGGCACCGCACCCTGGACTGGGCCGACACCGCCGCACGCAGCGGCTGGACCCGGAACCTGGTGCTCTGGCTCGCCTCCTGGCTGTGGTCGCTGCTGGCCTACGCGGTCTTCACGGCCATCGCCTTCTCGCGCACCGCCGCCATCAGCGACGTCAGCTCACCGGCGTGGACCCCGCTGCTGCTCGGCGCGTCCATGCTGGGGCTGCAGGTCGCCGTCGGGGTGGCCTTCGGCGCGCTGCTGCCGTCCAGGGTGCTCGCCCCCTTCGTGGGCATCGCCTGGTACGGCCTCTTCGTCGGGCTCGCCTTCGCCCCGAAGCACTGGCTGAACCACCTCTTCCCCGCCATCGACGAGCACTGGGACACCACCTTCACTCCCAGCACCGGCCGACTGCTCACCGCCGCCGTGTGGTGTCTGGCCGCGGGCCTCTGCGCGCTCGCGGTTCCCGCCCTGAAGAGGCGGTCGGCGCTCGGCCGCCAAGCTCCCGCGCTGATCGCCCTGACCGTCGTCGCCGCCACTGCGGGCACCGCTCTCGTCGTCCTCCCGCCTCCGGCACGCGACTCCTTCTGGGCGAAGCCCGCGCCGCAGCCCGCGCGTCCCGTCTGCGCCACCAGCGGGCGCACCACGGCGTGCCTGTGGCCCGACGACCGCCACCTCCTCCCCCGGGTGAACGCGGCGGTGAAACGGCTCGACTCCGGACTGGGGAAACTCTCGGGATTCAACCGCGCCTTCTACGCCACCGGTCTGGACCTGCCGGGAGGCCGTACCGCGGAGTTGCCGCTGAACTCCCCCTCCGAAAGCGAAAGCGACCTCGCCGACTCCCTGTTCAGTGCCGCGCTGCCGCAGCCGGCAGGCGACTGCGAGCCCCACATGCTGAAGTCGATCGGCGGCTACCCGGACACCTTCCTGTTCGAAGCGGCGGTACGCGCCCGGGCCGGGGCGCCGAGCGAGTACTACGGCGACCGGTTCGGGAAGGCCCTCGAAAGGATCACCAAGGCGCCGTCCGCCGAACGCGACGCCTGGATCGAGGGCGCCGCGGCACGGATCCGCAGCTGCCGGCCCGTCCCTTCGGTCCCGCGGTGAATGCCGCCGTCGCCGTCGCGCGCAGCCGGGGTCTGCCCCGGGCAGCCGGGATCTGCCTCGTCCTGGCCTTGCTGGCGAGCGGGTTCGTGGGGCAACGGCTCGCGGTGCCCGAGCTGCGCTACCTGTCCGACTTCAGCGTGCCGGTGGCGGAGCTGGTGCCCATCGCCCACGCGGTGCTCCTCGCGACCACGCTCTTCTCCCCGATGGCGGACCTCGAGTGGACGGCGGCGCAGCCCATGCGCCGCCACCGCGCGGTCCATCTGCTGACGCTGCTGGTGCTGGCGGTGGGGCTGTGCGCTCTTCCCCTGGCAGCCGGGGCGCCGGTACCGGTGTTCGCCGCCGCGGTGCGCAACGCCGTGGGCTATCTCGGGCTCGGCATGATCAGTGCGCGGCTCTTCGGGAGCGGGCTGGCCTGGCTGCTGCCACTGGGCATGTTCGGGCCCACCCTGTTCCTCGGCGTGGGGCCGGACAACACTCCCGAAGCCTGGGCCTGGTCCATCCAACCGGCCCACGACGTCCCGGCCGGGGTGGCCGCGGCCGCTCTGTGGGCCGTGGGACTGTTGCTGGCCGCCACGGGTTCCCCCCGCCGCACGGAGCGGGCCGAGCAGCAGTGACCGCCAGCGGCTGAAACCGGCTCGCGCCCGCCCCCGGAGAGCTCTACGCCCCCGGAGAGCGGCGGAACGGTCCGGACTCCGGGGCGGGCGCCCCGAGCGGCATCCCGGTACGGCGTGGGCCCGGCCCGCCGCGGCCGGGGCGGCATCAGCGGCCGCGGAGAACGGGCCGAGAGCCGACGGGTCCCGGCGCGGGGCGAGGTGGCCGCGGCCGGGAACGGGTGACACCCGCGCGCCTACCGGGCCGCCCCGTCCCGGCCGGACGCGGCCGCCCGCGGCGCCGTCCCGGGAACGCACGGCCGGACCTCGGCGGCATTCCGCTCCTCCTCCCACCCGCGCACCACCGGCCAGCAGGCGACCCCGGTCAGCAGGGCCAGCAGGTGTCCCCAGTTGCTGAGCGGGCTGGCGAGTTCGGCCAGGTCCTGGGCGAGCGCCACCCCGGCGACGCTCAGCACCGCCCAGCGCAGCCGGGGCCGCAGGAGTCCCGCGAGCGCGCCGAGGCCGCCGAGCACGCCGAAGCTGATGCCGTAGTCCAGCCGGTGGAGCGAGCTCTCCGGAAGCCGGCCGGCGGCGACCGCGAACGCGACCGGCACCTCGGTGAGCAGGGTGGCCAGGACGTGGCCGAAGAGGAAGACGGCCACGGTGCGCGGCGCGCCGAGCCGTCGTTCCAGCGCGGTGAGCACGAGCAGGAAGCAGGCCGGGTACGGGGAGAGCGCCGGGCCCGCGATCCACAGCGCGCTGGCGACGAGGACCAGGAGCGGGTGGTGCGCCAGATGCTCGACGTCGGTGCTGGACTCCCGGAGCAGCCGGTGGACCAGGTCCGGGTCGGCCCGGTCCGCGAAGACCGAGGTGCCGGTGAGTACCAGGGCGTAGCAGAAGGTGAAGGGGGTGCCGGCCGGCGTCGGCAGCCACCGCAGCAGCCGTCCAGCCCGGTCCGCGGGCACCCGCCCCGGCCGCCGGCGCCCCCATCGGTCGGCCGGGAGCACCTTGTGCAGGAGTCGCCCCCTCCGGTCCGCGGGCGGCGGGTGCAGCAGGCAGCGCCCCGTCCGGTCCGCGTCCGGGCCGGGCGGAGTGCTCGCGTCCTCCGGGCCCACCCGCTCACGGCCGAAGCCCCCGCACCTCACATCTATGAGATACCTCACGCCGGACAACCGGGAGGCGCCGGAAATCGTCCGCCCCCGGCAGCACCGGGCCGCTCGCTACGCTGATGGGTGCATCCGGGTGACCCGGCGGCGCACGCGGCGCCGGGAGCAGGCCGGCGGCGGGCCACTCCGCCCGTCCCGGACGACCCGGCGCCGAGCAGCCCGCAGCGAGAGGATCTGTCAGCCATGCCCCTGCCGATGCCGACGACACCGACCGAGGGCGACACCGGGCCGGTCACGGTCGACCGCCGGGAGGGCCCGTACGGCGAGGTGGTGCTGCGCCGCCGCGGCGGCCACTTCGAGATCATCGCCAACGGCTGCTTCCTGATGGACACCTCCGACGGGCGCTCCGAACGGCTGCTGATCGACGCCGCGCTCACCGCCCTGCCCGACGGCCGCCCGTCGCCCACGGTGCTCATCGGGGGCCTCGGCGTGGGGTTCTCCCTGGTCAGGGCCGCCGAGGAGCCCCGCTGGGGGCGCATCCGGGTCGTCGAGCGCGAGCCGGCGGTGATCGACTGGCACCGCGCGGGACCGCTGGCGCGGATCTCCGCTCCGGCGCTCGCGGACCCGCGCACCGAGATCCTCCGCGCCGACCTCGTCGGCCATGTGCGCGGCACCGACGGGCCCGCCGACCGGTACGACGCGCTGTGCCTGGACATCGACAACGGGCCCGACTGGACGGTCACCGAGGACAACGACGGTCTCTACGGACCGTCGGGCCTGGCGGCCTGCCGGGAGCGTCTGACGCCGGGCGGGGTGCTCGCGGTGTGGTCGGCCCGGCCCTCCGCGGCGTTCGAGGACGCACTGCGCAATGCCGGGTTCGTGAAGGTACGGACCGAAGAGATCCCGGTTGCCCGCGGCGTCCCGGACGCCGTTCATCTCGCGATTCGCCCTGCGTAGCCGCGGCCCGCACGCTGCCCGTACCCTGCTCCAAGCAGCGACCGGGGCCGAATGCGGCACGGGGAAACCTCGCAGGGGCAGGGACGATGGAGCAGACACACAACGGCGCGCTCGGCGGCGCGACGCCCACTCCGGGCGCCCAGCGCCGGATCCTCGTGGTCGAGGACGATGCGACCATCGTGGACGCCATCGCGGTCCGGCTGCGCGCCGAGGGATTCCAGGTGCAGACGGCCATGGACGGCCCCGCCGCCGTGGACACCGCCGAGGCCTGGCAACCCGATCTGCTGGTCCTCGACGTGATGCTGCCCGGCTTCGACGGGCTGGAGGTGTGCCGCCGGGTGCAGGCGGCACGGCCGGTGCCGGTGCTGATGCTCACCGCGCGGGACGACGAGACCGACATGCTGGTGGGCCTCGGGGTCGGCGCGGACGACTACATGACGAAGCCCTTCTCCATGCGGGAGCTGGCCGCCCGGGTGCACGTCCTGCTGCGCCGGGTGGAGCGGGCCACACAGGCCGCGACCACCCCGCGGACCGGGATCCTGCGCTTCGGCGAGCTGGAGATCGACCACGCGCAGCGCCGGGTGCGGGTCCGGGGCGAGGACGTGCACCTCACCCCGACCGAGTTCGACCTGCTGGTGTGCCTGGCCAACACCCCGCGCGCGGTGCTCTCCCGGGAGCAGCTGCTGGCCGAGGTGTGGGACTGGGCGGACGCCTCCGGCACCAGAACCGTCGACAGCCACATCAAGGCGCTGCGGCGCAAGATCGGCGCGGAGCGGATCCGCACCGTGCACGGTGTGGGCTACGCGCTCGAGACCCCGGCCGCCCCGGCGCCGTGAACAGGCGCCCGCCGGACCCGACGCGGCCCGGCCCGCTGCACCGGCTGTGGGAGGCGCTGCGGCCGCTGGACCCCTACCGCTCGGTCAAGGCCGCCCTGGGAGCCCTGGTCATCGCCTCGGTGACCATCACCACCCTGCTGGTCTTCGTCTCCATCCACACGGCGACCGAGCTCCGGATCGTCACCATCTTCTCCATCATCGCCACCATGCTGATCACGCAGTTCGTGGCGCACGGCCTGACCTCGCCGCTGGACGAGATGAAGACGGTCGCCCGGGCGATGGCGGGCGGCGACTACACCCGGCGGGTCCGCGAGGGGCGCCGGGACGAGCTGGGCGACCTGGCCGAGACCTTCAACCACATGGCCGCCGACCTGGAGGCGGTGGACCGGCACCGCAAGGAGCTGGTCGCCAACGTCTCGCACGAGCTGCGCACCCCCATAGCGGGCCTGCGGGCGGTGCTGGAGAACGTCGTCGACGGGGTGTCCGAGGCCGATCCGGAGACGATGCGCACCGCGCTGCGGCAGACCGAGCGCCTGGGGCGCCTGGTGGAGACCCTGCTGGACCTGTCCCGGCTGGACAACGGCGTGGTGCCGCTGCGGACCCGGCGCTTCGAGGTGTGGCCCTACCTCTCGGGTGTGCTGAAGGAGGCCAACATGGCCGCCGCCGCCCGGGGCCAGAAGCAGACCCGGGCCGATGTCCATCTGCATCTGGACGTCACGCCGCCGGAGCTGGCCGCGCACGCGGACGCGGAGCGGCTGCACCAGGTGGTGGCCAATCTGGTCGACAACGCCGTCAAGCACAGCCCGCCGCACGGCCGGGTCACCCTGCGGGCCCGGCGCGGCTCCGAGGGGCCGGGCAGCCTGGTCCTGGAGGTCCTGGACGAGGGCCCCGGCATCCCGGCGTCCGAGCGGCACCGGATCTTCGAGCGCTTCAACCGGGGCAGCGTCTCCACCCCGCACGGCCCGGGCAGCGACGGCGGTACGGGGCTGGGCCTGGCCATCGCGCGCTGGGCGGTGGATCTGCACGGCGGCAGCATCGGGGTGGCCGAATCCCCGCGCGGCTGCCGGATCCGGGTCACTCTGCCGGGCAACGCGACGACACAGGGTTGACGTAGGGTCGAACGGGAAGTGGAGGAACGGGGCCGGTCACCGGCCCCGGGACGTCCGCACCGACGGACCCGCCCGGCGGACCCGCCACCGAGGACGTGGCCGGGGCCCGGGAGCGGCGCCGCGGAAGCACCCCGTCCGGGCTTGTTGCCCGCGCCGGGTGATCAGGCGTACCCGTTCGGGCACGAACCCACGGTGTTTCCCGCCAAAACATGCGCCGAAACCCGCCGATCAGTGTGACTTGCGCGACGACTGACCGGCCCGGCCTGCAACCACGGGCCGGAGGGGCGTAGCCTTTATTTCCGCTGTCCACCACCTTAGGAAGCGGAAGAGGGCGGTTGCCGCCGTGTCGCCACAGTCCCCCAATACCTCGAGCATCTCGACAGACGAAGACGGGCAGGGGAAGAACCCCGCGGCCGCCTTCGGTCCCAACGAGTGGCTCGTCGACGAGATCTACCAGCAGTACCTCCAGGACCCGAACTCGGTCGACCGAGCCTGGTGGGACTTCTTCGCCGACTACAAGCCCGGTCAGGACACCGGTTCCGCGGTGGCCGCGCCGCCGCAGGCGAAGCCCGGGGCCCCGGTCCCGTCGCCGAAGCCGGAGGCCGCCACCGCCGCCCCCGCGGCCAAGGACGCGGCCGCGCCGGCCGCTCCCCCGGCGGCGAAGCCCGCCGCCAAGCCCGCCGAGGCGAAGCCCGCCGCGCCGGCCAGGCCCGCGGACGCCAAGCCGGCCGCCAAGGCCGCCGACGCGAAGCCCGCCGCCAAGGCCGCCGCCCCGGCGCCGTCCGGAGCCGAGTTCGTGCCGCTCCGCGGCCCCTCCGCGGCCGTCGCGAAGAACATGAACGCCTCCCTGGAGCTGCCGACGGCCACGTCCGTCCGCGCGGTCCCGGTGAAGCTGCTGTTCGACAACCGCATCGTCATCAACAACCACCTCAAGCGCGCCCGCGGCGGCAAGGTGTCCTTCACGCACCTCATCGGCTACGCCATGGTGCAGGCGCTGAAGGCGATGCCGTCGATGAACCACTCCTTCGCGGAGAAGGACGGCAAGCCGACGCTGGTCAAGCCCGAGCACGTCAACCTCGGCCTCGCCATCGACCTGGTGAAGCCGAACGGTGACCGTCAGCTCGTCGTCGCGGCGATCAAGAAGGCCGAGACGCTCAACTTCTTCGAGTTCTGGCAGGCGTACGAGGACATCGTCCGCCGGGCCCGGAACAACAAGCTGACGATGGAGGACTTCACCGGGGTCACCGCGTCGCTGACCAACCCCGGCGGCATCGGCACCGTGCACTCCGTGCCGCGGCTGATGCCCGGCCAGGGCCTCATCATCGGCGTCGGCTCCATGGATTACCCGGCCGAGTTCCAGGGCACCTCGCAGGACACCCTGAACAAGCTGGGCGTCGCCAAGGTCATGACGCTGACCAGCACGTACGACCACCGCGTGATCCAGGGCGCCGCCTCCGGCGAGTTCCTGCGGATCATGAACCAGCTGCTGCTCGGCGAGAACGGCTTCTTCGACGAGATCTTCAAGTCGCTGCGGATCCCGTACGAGCCGGTCCGCTGGATGCGGGACATCGACGTCACCCACGACGACGACGTCACCAAGGCCGCGCGGGTCTTCGACCTGATCCACTCCTACCGGGTCCGCGGCCACGTCATGGCCGACACCGACCCGCTGGAGTACAAGCAGCGCAAGCACCCCGACCTGGACATCGTCGAGCACGGCCTCACCCTGTGGGACCTGGAGCGCGAGTTCGCGGTCGGCGGCTTCGCCGGCAAGTCCATGCTCAAGCTGCGGGACATCCTCGGTGTGCTGCGCGACTCGTACTGCCGCACCACCGGCATCGAGTTCATGCACATCCAGGACCCGAAGCAGCGCAAGTGGATCCAGGACCGCGTGGAGCGCCCGCACACCAAGCCGGAGCGCGAGGAGCAGCTGCGGATCCTGCGCCGGCTGAACGCCGCGGAGGCCTTCGAGACCTTCCTGCAGACGAAGTACGTCGGCCAGAAGCGCTTCTCGCTGGAGGGCGGCGAGTCCGTCATCCCGCTGCTCGACGCGGTGATCGACTCGGCGGCGGAGTCGCGGCTGGACGAGGCCGTCATCGGCATGGCCCACCGCGGCCGGCTGAACGTCCTCGCCAACATCGTGGGCAAGTCGTACGCGCAGATCTTCCGGGAGTTCGAGGGCAACCTCGACCCGAAGTCGATGCACGGCTCCGGGGACGTGAAGTACCACCTGGGCGCCGAGGGCACCTTCACCGGTCTGGACGGCGAGCAGATCAAGGTCTCGCTCACCGCCAACCCCTCCCACCTGGAGGCCGTGGACCCGGTCGTCGAGGGTGTCGCCCGCGCCAAGCAGGACATCATCGGCAAGGCCGGCACGGACTTCACCGTCCTGCCGATCCAGCTCCACGGCGACGCGGCCTTCGCGGGCCAGGGCGTGGTCGCGGAGACGCTGAACATGTCGCAGCTGCGCGGCTACCGCACCGGCGGCACCGTGCACATCGTGATCAACAACCAGGTCGGCTTCACCGCCGCCCCGGCCGCCTCCCGCTCGTCGATGTACTGCACCGACGTGGCGCGGATGATCGAGGCGCCGATCTTCCATGTGAACGGTGACGACCCGGAGGCCGTGGTCCGCGTCGCGCGGCTCGCCTTCGAGTTCCGCCAGGCGTTCAACAAGGACGTCGTCATCGACCTCATCTGCTACCGCCGCCGCGGTCACAACGAGGCCGACAACCCGCAGTTCACCCAGCCGCTGATGTACGACCTGATCGACAAGAAGCGCTCGGTGCGCAAGCTCTACACCGAGTCCCTGATCGGCCGGGGCGACATCACGCTGGAGGAGGCCGAGCAGGCGCTCCAGGACTACCAGGGCCAGCTGGAGAAGGTCTTCACCGAGGTCCGGGAGGCCACGTCGGCCCCGGCTCCGGCGGAGATCCCCGAGGCCCAGCCGGAGTTCCCGGTCGCCGTGACCACCGGGATCTCCCAGGAGGTCGTCAAGCGGATCGCCGAGTCCCAGGTCACCATCCCCGAGCGGATCACCGTGCACCCGCGGCTGATGCCGCAGCTGCAGCGCCGCGCGGCGATGGTCGAGGACGGCACGATCGACTGGGCGATGGGCGAGACCCTGGCCATCGGCTCGCTGCTGATGGAGGGCACCCCGGTCCGGCTGTCCGGCCAGGACTCCCGCCGCGGCACCTTCGGCCAGCGGCACGCGGTGCTCGTCGACCGGGAGACCGGCGACGACTACACCCCGCTGCTGTACCTGTCCGAGGACCAGGCCCGGTACAACGTCTACGACTCGCTGCTCAGCGAGTACGCGGCGATGGGCTTCGAGTACGGCTACTCGCTGGCCCGCCCGGAGGCCCTGGTGCTCTGGGAGGCGCAGTTCGGTGACTTCGTCAACGGCGCCCAGACCGTCGTGGACGAGTTCATCTCCTCGGCCGAGCAGAAGTGGGGCCAGACCTCCGGCGTCACCCTGCTGCTGCCGCACGGCTACGAGGGCCAGGGCCCGGACCACTCCTCGGCCCGGATCGAGCGCTTCCTGCAGATCTGCGCGCAGAACAGCATGACGGTCGCGATGCCGACGCTGCCGTCGAACTACTTCCACCTGCTGCGCTGGCAGGTCCACAACCCGCACCACAAGCCGCTGGTCGTCTTCACCCCGAAGTCGATGCTCCGGCTCAAGGCGGCGGCGTCGAAGGCCGAGGAGTTCACCAGCGGCGGCTTCCGCCCGGTGATCGGCGACGACACCGTCGACCCGGCCGCCGTCCGCAAGGTCGTCTTCACCTCCGGCAAGGTGTACTACGACATCGCGGCGGAGCGGGAGAAGCGCGGCGCGACGGACACCGCCGTCGTCCGGCTGGAGCGGCTCTACCCGCTGCCGGGCAAGGAGCTCCAGGCGGAGATGGCGAAGTTCCCGGGCGCGGAGAAGTTCGTGTGGGCCCAGGAGGAGCCGGCGAACCAGGGTGCCTGGCCGTTCATCGCGCTCAACCTGATCGACCACCTGGATCTGGCGGTCGGCGCCGATGTGCCGCACAAGGAGCGTCTGGTCCGGGTCTCCCGGCCGCACTCCTCCTCCCCGGCCGTCGGTTCGGCCAAGCGCCACCAGGCGGAGCAGCAGGCCCTGGTCGACGAGGTCTTC
The DNA here is from genome assembly GCF_057709105.1 of Streptomyces sp. bgisy100. Classification (NCBI taxonomy): domain Bacteria; kingdom Bacillati; phylum Actinomycetota; class Actinomycetes; order Kitasatosporales; family Streptomycetaceae; genus Streptomyces; species Streptomyces sp. bgisy100. The sequence goes on along the minus strand of NZ_JBYITE010000018.1, from coordinate 4,013 downwards.
GACATCTGACCCACGGCTGGCAGTACGCCACGGCACGGAGGGCCCGGCACCGCGGATGCGCGGTGCCGGGCCCTCCGGCGTGACCGGCCCGGGCACCCCGGCCCGGGCCGCCCCCGGGCAGTCGCTCCGCACCGCCCCCGCACGCCCCTCCCCGACCGGGCCCACCCCGGCCGGGGCACCTCGGCGCCCGCATAACCTGGGGCGCAAGCACTCACCGACCTGGAGCAGCACTGTGTACTTCACCGACCGCGGTATCGAGGAGCTGGAGAGCCGGCGGGGCGAGGAGGAGGTCTCCTTCGCCTGGGTCGCCGAGCGGCTGCGCGAATTCGTCGATCTGAACCCGGACTTCGAGGTCCCGGTGGAGCGGCTGGCGACCTGGCTCGCCCGGCTGGACGACGAGGACGAAGAGTAGGCCGGACGCCGGTCCGCGGGCCGGACGCGGACGCCACAGCCGACCCTGCGCTGGCACAGGGGCCGAGTACCGGCGCCGGGGCCGGGCTCCGGCGCCGTATCGCGTCCGTCCGGCAGCCTGCCCGTATCGCGACTTACGCGTCCCGGCTGCACGCGTCCCCGGCTGCCTCCCTTGACTTCCCATATCCGCGATATATCGTGTTCAGCGAGGGAACGCGATATGTTGCGTCGCGTTCCGCCCGGAGGAGGTCAGGGATGTCAGCCCGTTCCGAGTGGTCCATCGACGAGCCGCGCACGCTCGCCCTCGACGAGCCCGTCGGCTCCGTCACCGTGCGCATCGTGGGCGGCACGGTCAATGTCGTCGGCACGGACAGCGGGGAGCCCGCCCGGCTGGAGATCGCGGAGCTCGACGGGCCCCCGCTCACCGTCACCCAGAAGGGGAGCGTCCTGACCGTCACCTACGACGACCTGACCCGGAAGGGTCTGTTCGCCTGGCTCGACCGCAGGACCTGGCGCGACCGCAAGCGCTGGAACCGGCGCGCCGTCGTGTCGGTCACCGTTCCGGCCGGTTCCGGTGTCGAGGTGGGGGTCGTCGGCGCGGCGTCGTTCGTCTCCGGCGTCTCCGGGCGTACGGAGCTGCGGAGCGTCTCCGGTGACAGCACCGTCGTCGGGCTCACCGGACCCGTCCGGGCGGAGACGGTCAGCGGCCGGCTGGAGGCCCAGGCGGTCACCGGCGACCTGCACTTCCAGTCGGTCTCCGGCGACCTCACCGTGCTCGACGGCTCCGGCACCTCGGTGACGGCGGAGACGGTCAGCGGCAACCTCGCGCTGGACCTCGCCCCCGCCGGCGCGGGCCCGGACATCCGCCTGACGACCGTCTCCGGCGAGGTGGCGATCCGGCTGCCGCACCCCGCCGACGCGACGGTCACCGCCAACACCACCAGTGGCGCGCTCTCCAACGCGTTCGACGATCTGCGGGTCACCGGCCAGTGGGGCGCGAAGCGCATCACCGGAACCCTCGGTGCCGGTACCGGCACCCTCACCGCCGCGACCGTCTCGGGCGCCATCGCTCTCCTCCGCCGGCCGGCGGAGGAGGACGCCGGAGCGCCTGTCGGGGCCGGCGGCCCGCGTCCCGACGACGCCGCGCCCGCCGACTCCGACGGCTCGGGCGCACCGGCCCGCCCCACCGACAAGAAGGTGCTCTGACATGCCCCCCGTCTTCGCCCACGGCCGGCTGCGGCTCTATCTCCTCAAGCTGCTGGACGAGGCGCCGCGCCACGGCTACGAGGTGATCCGTCTGCTGGAGGAGCGCTTCCAGGGGCTGTACGCGCCGTCCGCCGGCACCGTGTACCCCCGCCTGGCGAAGCTGGAGGCCGAGGGCCTGGTCACCCACACCACCGAGGGCGGCCGCAAGGTGTACTCGATCACCGACGCCGGGCGTGCGGAACTCGCCGGCCGGCAGGGGGAACTCGCCGAGCTGGAGCTGGAGATCCGCGATTCGGTGGCCGAACTCGCCGCCGAGATCCGGCAGGACGTCAGCGCCTCGGCCGGCGACCTCCGCCGGGAGATGCGCGCCGCCGCCCGCGACGCCCGGACGTCCGGACGGAGCCACGAGGCGCCCCGGGGCGACAGCGACGCCTGGCGGCAGGCCAAGGAGGACTTGCGCCGGGCCAAGGACGAGTGGAAGGAACAGGCCCGCCGGGCCAGGGAGGAGAGCCGCCGGGCGCAGCAGGACGCCCAACAGGCCCGCGAGCAGGCGAAGGACGCGCGGGCGGAGGCGCACGAGGAGGTCCGGCGGATCGCACGTCAGGTCCAGGACCAGGTGCAGTCGCACGCCCGGACCGGGGACTGGCAGGGCGCGCTGCGCGAGGGGATGACGGAGCTGACCCGTCAGGTCGGGACGCTCGGCGGACTGGCCGAGCGGGTCACCGCCTGGCCCGGGTACATCCGGCCCGAGCCGGCCGGCCCCACCCCGGAGTGGGCCGACGATCCGGCCGCGCCGTCCGCCGACCCGGCCCGAGACCTGGAGCGTCTCCTGGACCGCTTCCGGGACGAGGTCCGCGATCTCGCCCGCGACCACGGCGTCAGCGAGGACCAGTTGCGGGAGGCCCGGCGCCATCTGTCCACGGCGGCGGCGCACCTGGCGGCGCTGCTGCACGGCCCGGAGGACCGGCAGTCCGCGGAGTGACCCCCGGGCCCGGCCGCCGGGCGAGGAGGAGGAATCCGCCCCGCCCGGCCGGGTCCGTGACGCGCACCGGGCGGCGCCCGGGGGGGCGCACCGGACGGCGCGGCGCGTGGTGTCACACGGCGCGCGGTGTCACACCGTCAGAACAACCTTGCCGAAGAGGTCTCCGCCGGCCATCTTCTCGAAGCCCTCGCGGGCCCGGTCCAGCGGCAGCACGCTGTCGATGACGGGCCGTACGCCGGTGGCCGCGCAGAAGCTGAGCAGGTCCTCCAGCTCGCCCTTGTCGCCCATGGTGGAGCCCACGACCTTCAGCTCCAGGAAGAAGATCCGGTTGAGCTCGGCGGACTTCGGGCTGGGCCCGGAGGTGGCGCCGGAGATGACCAGCGTGCCGCCCGGCCGCAACGACTTGACGGAGTGGGACCAGGTCGCGGCGCCCACCGTCTCGATCACCGCGTCCACCCGCTGCGGCAGCCGCGCGCCGGGCTCGAAGGCCTCGACCGCGCCCAGTTCGACGGCGCGCTTGCGCTTGGCCTCGTCCCGGCTGGTGGCGTAGACGCGGAGTCCGGCGGCCCGGCCGAGGGCGATCGCGGCCGTGGCCACTCCGCCGCCCGCGCCCTGGACCAGGACCGAGTCACCGGGCCGGACGGCCGCGTTGGTGAACAGCATCCGGTACGCGGTCAGCCAGGCCGTCGGCAGGCAGGCGGCCTCCTCGAAGGACAGCTCCTTCGGCTTGGGCAGGACGTTCCAGGCGGGGACGGTGACCTGTTCGGCGAAGGTGCCCTGGTAGCGCTCGGTCAGGATGGAGCGCGGCTCGTCCGGGCCCACGCCGTGGCCGGTCTGTCCGATCACGGAGTGGATGACCACCTCGTTCCCGTCCTCGTCGGTCCCCGCGGCGTCACAGCCGAGGATCATCGGCAGGGACTCCTCCCCGAGACCGACGCCCCGCAGCGACCAGAGGTCGTGGTGGTTGAGCGAGGCGGCCTTGACGTTGACGGTCGTCCAGCCGGGGCGGGCCGCAGGCGCGGGGCGGTCCCCCAGCACGAGCCCGTTGAGCGGCTGGTCACGGTCGATGCGAGCGGCGTAGGCGGCGAACATGACCTTGACCCTAGGCCGCGGGCGGGACGGGGCGGAACCACGGACCGGTGTGACGTTGCTCCGAACGGTGGCACGGACGCCGGACGAGGTCCGGGCGTGGGGGCCGTCCGGCACCGGGCAGGGAACGGCGCACGGGGAGCGGCCGACGGACGGACGGCGCCGACCGCGGACGGGCCGGCGGCCGACGGGCCCCGGGCAGCCGAGGGGTGACGGGGCGGCACCGCACCGGCCCGCACGGCCACCACTCCCGGAAACGACCGCGGGGGGGGGGGGGGGGGGGGGGGGGGGGGGGGGGGGGGGGGGGGGGGGGGGGGGGGGGGGG